>NZ_JACYVY010000002.1:0-86403 GCF_017151825.1 Staphylococcus sp. EG-SA-18 | reverse complement strand
GCTATCGGCTGTTAACCGATCGGTCGTAGGTTCGAGTCCTACCTGTGGAGCCATGGCTCCTTGGTCAAGCGGTTAAGACACCGCCCTTTCACGGCGGTAACACGGGTTCGAGTCCCGTAGGAGTCATTATTTTGGAGAATTAGCTCAGCTGGGAGAGCATCTGCCTTACAAGCAGAGGGTCGGCGGTTCGAACCCGTCATTCTCCACCATTTTGATTATTAAATTATATGAATAAGCTGGAGGGGTAGCGAAGTGGCTAAACGCGGCGGACTGTAAATCCGCTCCTTCGGGTTCGGCAGTTCGAATCTGCCCCCCTCCACCATCTATATATTGGGCTATAGCCAAGCGGTAAGGCAACGGACTTTGACTCCGTCACTCGTTGGTTCGAATCCAGCTAGCCCAGCCATTAGAGCCATTAGCTCAGTTGGTAGAGCATCTGACTTTTAATCAGAGGGTCAGAGGTTCGAATCCTCTATGGCTCACTACTTGCACTTTCCATTTTTGGGAAGTGCTTTTTTTTATGAAGTAATAAGATAAACAGATTATATGTGTAGCTATTGCTTGATAATGGTAAGCGCATACATTATTCTTTAATTACATAGAGCAAAGGGGGACGCTTATGACAAAGACAAAAGCAATTGATATTATAGGTGCACCATCAACATTTGGACAAAGAAAATTAGGTGTTGATTTAGGACCAACAGCAATTAGATATGCTGGATTAATTTCAAGATTAAAGCAATTAGACCTTGATGTATATGACAAGGGGGATATTAAGGTACCTGTTGTGAACATTGAAAAATTTCATAGTGAACAAAAAGGATTAAGAAATTATGATGAAATTATAGATGTTAATCAAAAATTAAATAAAGAGGTTTCAGCATCAATTGAAAATAACAGATTTCCTCTAGTTCTTGGTGGAGATCATTCTATTGCGGTAGGTTCAGTATCAGCAATAAGTAAACATTATAATAATTTAGGTGTTATTTGGTATGATGCACATGGTGATTTAAATATACCTGAAGAGTCACCAAGTGGAAATATTCATGGTATGCCTCTAAGGATTTTGACAGGCGAAGGTCCCAAAGAACTTTTAGAATTAAATAGTAATGTAATCAAGCCAGAAAACATCGTACTAATTGGTATGAGAGATTTAGATAAAGGTGAAAGACAATTTATCAAAGATCATAATATTAAAACATTTACTATGTCAGATATTGATAAATTGGGGATAAAGGAAGTAATTGAAAATACAATAGAATATTTGAAGTCACGCAATGTTGATGGCGTTCATTTATCTTTAGATGTTGATGCTTTAGATCCGCTTGAAACGCCAGGCACTGGTACTAGAGTTTTGGGTGGTCTTAGTTATAGAGAAAGCCATTTTGCATTGGAATTACTGCATCAATCACATTTAATTTCCTCAATGGATTTAGTTGAAGTAAATCCATTGATTGACAGTAATAATCATACTGCTGAACAAGCGGTTTCATTAGTTGGAACATTTTTTGGTGAAACTTTATTATAAATAAATGATTTGTAGTGTATAAAGTATATTTTGCTTTTTGCACTACTTTTTTTAATTCACTAAAATGATTAAGAGTAGTTATAATCTTTAAAATAAATTTTTTCTATTTAAATATATGTTCGTATGACAGTGATGTAAATGATTGGTATAATGGGTATTATGGAAAAATATTACCCGGAGGAGATGTTATGGATTTTTCCAACTTTTTTCAAAACCTCAGTACGTTAAAAATTGTAACGAGTATCCTTGATTTACTGATAGTTTGGTATGTACTTTATCTTCTCATCACGGTCTTTAAGGGAACTAAAGCGATACAATTACTTAAAGGGATATTAGTAATTGTTATTGGTCAGCAGATAAGTATGATATTGAACTTGACTGCAACATCTAAATTATTCGATATCGTTATTCAATGGGGGGTATTAGCTTTAATAGTAATATTCCAACCAGAAATTAGACGTGCGTTAGAACAACTTGGTAGAGGTAGCTTTTTAAAACGCTATACTTCTAATACGTATAGTAAAGATGAAGAGAAATTGATTCAATCGGTTTCAAAGGCTGTGCAATATATGGCTAAAAGACGTATAGGTGCATTAATTGTCTTTGAAAAAGAAACAGGTCTTCAAGATTATATTGAAACAGGTATTGCAATGGATTCAAATATTTCGCAAGAACTTTTAATTAATGTCTTTATACCTAACACACCTTTACATGATGGTGCAATGATTATTCAAGGCACGAAGATTGCAGCAGCAGCAAGTTATTTGCCATTGTCTGATAGTCCTAAGATATCTAAAAGTTTGGGTACAAGACATAGAGCTGCGGTTGGTATTTCAGAAGTATCTGATGCATTTACCGTTATTGTATCTGAAGAAACTGGTGATATTTCGGTAACATTTGATGGAAAATTACGACGAGACATTTCAAACGAAATTTTTGAAGAGTTGCTTGCTGAACATTGGTTTGGCACACGCTTTCAAAAGAAAGGTGTGAAATAATATGCTAGAAAGTAAATGGGGCTTGAGATTTATTGCCTTTCTTTTGGCATTGTTTTTCTTTTTATCTGTTAACAATGTTTTTGGAAATATCTTTAACACTGGTAATCTTGGTCAAAAGTCTAGTAAAACGATTCAAGATGTACCCGTTGAAATTCTTTATAACACTAAAGATTTGCATTTAACAAAAGCGCCTGAAACAGTTAATGTGACTATTTCAGGACCACAATCAAAGATAATAAAAATTGAAAATCCAGAAGATTTAAGAGTAGTGATTGATTTATCAAATGCTAAAGCTGGAAAATATCAAGAGAAGTATCAAGTTAAAGGGTTAGCTGATGACATTCATTATTCTGTAAAACCTAAATTAGCAAATATTACGCTTGAAAACAAAGTAACTAAAAAGATGACAGTTCAACCTGATGTAAGTCAGAGTGATATTGATCCACTTTATAAAATTACAAAGCAAGAAGTTTCACCACAAACAGTTAAAGTAACAGGTGGAGAAGAACAATTGAATGATATCGCTTATTTAAAAGCCACTTTTAAAACTAATAAAAAGATTAATGGTGACACAAAAGATGTCGCAGAAGTAACGGCTTTTGATAAAAAACTGAATAAATTAAATGTATCGATTCAACCTAATGAAGTGAATTTACAAGTTAAAGTAGAGCCTTTTAGCAAAAAGGTTAAAGTAAATGTTAAACAGAAAGGTAGTTTAGCAGATGATAAAGAGTTAAGTTCGATTGATTTAGAAGATAAAGAAATTGAAATCTTCGGTAGTCGAGATGACTTACAAAATATAAGCGAAGTTGATGCAGAAGTAGATTTAGATGGTATTTCAGAATCAACTGAAAAGACTGTAAAAATCAATTTACCAGAACATGTCACTAAAGCACAACCAAGTGAAACGAAGGCTTATATAAATGTAAAATAAATAGCTAAATTAAAGGAGAGTAAACAATGGGAAAATATTTTGGTACAGACGGAGTAAGAGGTGTCGCAAACCAAGAACTAACACCTGAATTGGCATTTAAATTAGGAAGATACGGTGGCTATGTTCTAGCACATAATAAAGGTGAAAAACACCCACGTGTACTTGTAGGTCGCGATACTAGAGTTTCAGGTGAAATGTTAGAATCAGCATTAATAGCTGGTTTGATTTCAATTGGTGCAGAAGTGATGCGATTAGGTATTATTTCAACACCAGGTGTTGCATATTTAACACGCGATATGGGTGCAGAGTTAGGTGTAATGATTTCAGCCTCTCATAATCCAGTTGCAGATAATGGTATTAAATTCTTTGGATCAGATGGTTTTAAACTATCAGATGAACAAGAAAATGAAATTGAAGCATTATTGGATCAAGAAAACCCAGAATTACCAAGACCAGTTGGTAATGATATTGTACATTATTCAGATTACTTTGAAGGGGCACAAAAATATTTGAGTTATTTAAAATCAACAGTAGATGTTAACTTTGAAGGTTTGAAAATTGTTTTAGATGGTGCAAATGGTTCAACATCATCATTAGCGCCATTCTTATTTGGTGATTTAGAAGCAGATACTGAAACAATTGGATGTAGTCCTGATGGATATAATATCAATGAGAAATGTGGCTCTACACATCCTGAAAAATTAGCAGAAAAAGTTGTTGAAACTGAAAGTGATTTTGGGTTAGCATTTGACGGCGATGGAGACAGAATCATAGCAGTAGATGAGAATGGTCAAATCGTTGACGGTGACCAAATTATGTTTATTATTGGTCAAGAAATGCATAAAAATCAAGAATTGAATAATGACATGATTGTTTCTACTGTTATGAGTAATTTAGGTTTTTACAAAGCGCTTGAACAAGAAGGAATTAAATCTAATAAAACTAAAGTTGGCGACAGATATGTAGTAGAAGAAATGCGTCGCGGTAATTATAACTTAGGTGGAGAACAATCTGGGCATATCGTTATGATGGATTACAATACAACTGGTGATGGTTTATTAACTGGTATTCAATTAGCTTCTGTAATAAAAATGACTGGTAAATCACTAAGTGAATTAGCTGGACAAATGAAAAAATATCCACAATCATTAATTAACGTACGCGTAACAGATAAATATCGTGTTGAAGAAAATGTTGACGTTAAAGAAGTTATGACTAAAGTAGAAGTAGAAATGAATGGAGAAGGTCGAATTTTAGTAAGACCTTCTGGAACAGAACCATTAGTTCGTGTCATGGTTGAAGCAGCAACTGATGAAGATGCTGAAAGATTTGCACAACAAATAGCTGATGTGGTTCAAGATAAAATGGGATTAGATAAATAAATACCATAAATACTGTATTACAAATAAGCCGATGCGTATGCATCGGTTTTTTGTGTTTCTAGAAATAATTTATAGTACAAACGTAAAATGATATAAACAAAATAAAAACAAAGTAATAAATATGTAATATAAAATACACTGGTACTCAATATATAATGATGATAAAATTAATTTTAATTAGATAGAGTTGCTTTGTGTTTTTAACGCAGATGCTACTACTTATCTTAACAGTTGATTAAGTGAAATCATTTAACAGCGAGAATAATCAACCAGGAGGATGACTTAATGAATTTATTCAGACAACAAAAATTTAGTATCAGAAAATTTAATGTCGGTATTTTTTCAGCTTTAATTGCCACTGTTACATTTATATCTATTAACCCGACAACAGCGTCTGCAGCAGAGCAAAATCAGCCTGCACAAAATCAACCAGCACAACCAGCTGATGCCAATGCACAGCCTAACGCAAATGCTGGTGCTCAAGCTAATCCTGCAGCACAACCAGCTGCACCTGCGAACCAAGGACAACCAGCAGCACAACCAGCAAACCAAGGTGGACAGGCTAATCCAGCAGGAGGCGCAGCACAACCAGTAGGAGGCGCAGCACAACCGGCAGCAGGTACAGCACAACCAGCTGGACAAGGTAATCAAGCTGATCCAAATAACGCTGCACAAGCACAACCTGGAAATCAAGCAGCACCGGCAAACCAAGCAGGACAAGGAAATAACCAAGCAACACCGGCAAATCAAACACAGCCAGCGAATGCTCCAGCAGCGCAACCAGCAGCACCTGTAGCAGCAAACGCACAAACTCAAGATCCAAATGCTAGCAATACTGGTGAAGGCAGTATTAATACAACATTAACGTTTGATGATCCTGCCATATCAACAGATGAGAATAGACAGGATCCAACTGTAACTGTTACAGATAAAGTAAATGGTTATTCATTAATTAACAACGGTAAGATTGGTTTCGTTAACTCAGAATTAAGACGAAGCGATATGTTTGATAAGAATAACCCTCAGAACTATCAAGCTAGGGGAAATGTAGCTGCATTAGGTCGTGTGAATGCAAATGATTCTACAGATCATGGTAACTTTAACGGTATTTCAAAAACTGTTAATGTAAAACCAGATTCAGAATTAATTATCAACTTTACTACTATGCAAACGAATAGTAAGCAAGGTGCAACAAATTTAGTTATTAAAGATGCTA
The DNA here is from genome assembly GCF_017151825.1 of Staphylococcus sp. EG-SA-18. Taxonomy (NCBI): domain Bacteria; kingdom Bacillati; phylum Bacillota; class Bacilli; order Caryophanales; family Staphylococcaceae; genus Staphylococcus; species Staphylococcus sp. EG-SA-18. Next base: position 80,345 of record NZ_JACYVY010000002.1, on the reverse strand, counting down.
AGAAAAATACTGAATTAGCAACTGTAAATGTAGCTAAGACTGGTACTGCACACTTATTTAAAGTACCAACAGATGCTGATCGTTTAGATTTACAATTTATTCCTGACAATACAGCAGTTGCTGATGCTTCAAGAATTACAACAAATAAAGATGGTTATAAATACTATTCATTCATTGATAATGTAGGTCTATTCTCAGGATCACATTTATATGTCAAAAATAGAGATTTAGCACCGAAAGCAACAAATAATAAAGAATTTACAATTAATACTGAAATCGGTAACAATGGTAATTTTGGTGCTTCATTGAAAGCAGATCAATTTAAATATGAAGTAACATTACCACAAGGTGTAACTTACATTAATGATTCATTAACTACAACATTCCCTAATGGTAATGAAGACAGTACAGTATTGAAAAATATGACTGTTAATTATGATCAAACTGCAAATAAAGTTACATTTACAAGCCAAGGTGTGACAACGGCACGTGGTACACACACTAAAGAAGTTTTATTCCCAGATAAATCTTTAAAATTATCATATAAAGTTAATGTTGCGAATATCGATACACCTAAAAATATTGATTTTAATGAAAAATTAACATATCGTACTGCTTCAGATGTTGTAATTAATAATGCGCAACCAGAAGTTACACTAACTGCAGATCCATTTTCAGTAGCGGTTGAAATGAACAAAGATGCGTTGCAACAACAAGTAAACTCACAAGTTGATAATAGTCATTACACAACAGCATCAATTGCAGAATACAATAAACTTAAACAACAAGCAGATACTATTTTAAATGAAGATGCGAATCATGTTGAAACTGCAAATCGTGCATCTCAAGCGGATATTGATGGTTTAGTAACTAAATTACAAGCTGCATTAATTGATAATCAAGCAGCAATTGCTGAATTAGATACTAAAGCTCAAGAAAAGGTTACAGCAGCACAACAAAGTAAAAAAGTTACGCAAGATGAAGTTGCAGCGCTTGTGACTAAAATTAACAATGATAAAAATAATGCAATCGCAGAAATTAATAAACAAACAACATCACAAGGTGTCACAACTGAAAAAGATAATGGTATCGCAGTGTTAGAACAAGATGTGATTACACCAACAGTTAAACCTCAAGCGAAACAAGATATTATCCAAGCAGTTACAACTCGTAAACAACAAATTAAAAAGTCAAATGCATCATTACAAGATGAAAAAGATGTAGCAAATGATAAAATTGGTAAAATTGAAACAAAGGCAATTAAAGATATTGATGCAGCAACAACAAATGCACAAGTAGAAGCCATTAAAACAAAAGCAATCAATGATATTAATCAAACTACACCTGCTACAACAGCTAAAGCAGCAGCTCTTGAAGAATTTGACGAAGTTGTTCAAGCACAAATTGATCAAGCACCTTTAAATCCTGATACAACAAATGAAGAAGTAGCGGAAGCTATTGAACGTATTAATGCAGCTAAAGTTTCTGGTGTTAAAGCAATTGAAGCGACAACGACTGCACAAGATTTAGAAAGAGTTAAAAACGAAGAAATCTCAAAAATTGAAAATATTACTGACTCTACGCAAACAAAAATGGATGCCTATAATGAAGTTAAACAAGCTGCAACAGCTAGAAAAGCTCAAAATGCTACAGTTTCAAATGCAACAAATGAAGAAGTAGCAGAAGCTGATGCAGCAGTAGAAGCAGCTCAAAAGCAAGGTTTACATGACATCCAAGTTGTTAAATCAAAACAGGAAGTTGCTGATACAAAATCAAAAGTATTAGATAAAATCAATGCAATTCAAACACAAGCAAAAGTTAAACCTGCAGCTGATACAGAAGTAGAAAACGCATATAATACACGTAAACAAGAAATTCAAAATAGCAATGCTTCAACTACAGAAGAAAAACAAGCTGCATATACAGAATTAGATACTAAAAAGCAAGAAGCAAGAACAAATCTTGATGCTGCAAATACAAACAGTGCTGTAACAACAGCTAAAGACAATGGTATTGCTGCAATTAATCAAGTTCAAGCTGCCACAACTAAGAAATCGGATGCTAAAGCAGAAATTGCTCAAAAAGCAAGTGAACGTAAAACAGCAATCGAAGCAATGAATGATTCGACTACTGAAGAACAACAAGCAGCGAAAGAAAAAGTTGATCAAGCTGTTCTGTCTGCAAACGCTGATATAGATAATGCTGCAGCAAATACAGATGTAGATAATGCAAAAACTACAAATGAAGCTACAATCGCAGCCATTACACCTGATGCAAATGTTAAACCTCAAGCGAAACAAGCAATTGCAGATAAAGTACAAGCTCAAGAAAAAGCAATTGATGCTAATAACGGTTCAACAACAGAAGAAAAAGCAGCTGCGAAACAACAAGTCCAAACTGAAAAAACGACTGCTGATGCAGCAATAGATGCAGCACATACAAATGCGGAAGTTGAAGCGGCTAAAAATGCAGAAATTGCTAAAATTGAAGCGATTCAGCCAGCAACAACAACTAAAGATAATGCGAAAGAAGCAATTGCTACGAAAGCGAATGAACGTAAAACAGCAATCGCTCAAACGCAAGACATTACTGCTGAAGAAATTGCAGCGGCTAATGCGGACGTAGATAATGCTGTGACACAAGCAAATAGCAACATTGAAGCTGCTAATAGTCAAAATGATGTAGACCAAGCGAAAACGACAGGTGAAACTAGTATTGATCAAGTAACACCAACAGTTAATAAAAAAGCAACTGCACGTAATGAAATCACAGCAATTTTAAATAACAAATTGCAAGAGATTCAAGCTACGCCAGATGCAACAGATGAAGAAAAACAAGCAGCTGATGCAGAAGCAAATACTGAAAATGGTAAAGCAATTCAAGCCATTGCAGCAGCAACTACTAACGCACAAGTTGATGAAGCTAAAACAAATGCAGAAGCAGCGATTAATGCGGTAACACCAAAAGTTGTGAAGAAACAAACGGCTAAAGATGAAATTGATCAATTACAAGCAACGCAAACAAATGTTATCAATAATGATCAGAACGCTACAACTGAAGAAAAAGAAGCAGCTATTCAACAATTAGCAACAGCAGTTACAGACGCGAAAAATAATATTACAGCTGCAACTGATGATAATGGTGTAGATCAGGCGAAAGACGCTGGAAAGAATTCAATTCAAAGCACGCAACCAGCAACATCGGTTAAATCAAATGCTAAAAATGATGTTGATCAAGCTGTGACAACTCAAAATCAAGCAATTGATAATACAACTGGTGCTACAACTGAAGAGAAAAATGCAGCAAAAGATTTAGTTTTAAAAGCTAAAGAAAAAGCGTATCAAGATATCTTAAATGCACAAACAACTAATGATGTTACGCAAATTAAAGATCAAGCAGTTGCTGATATTCAAGGTATTACTGCAGATACAACAATTAAAGATGTTGCGAAAGATGAATTAGCAACAAAAGCAAACGAACAAAAAGCGCTTATTGCACAAACTGCAGATGCGACTACTGAAGAAAAAGAACAAGCAAATCAACAAGTAGACGCACAATTAACACAAGGTAATCAAAATATTGAAAATGCACAGTCAATTGATGACGTAAACACTGCAAAAGATAATGCAATTCAAGCCATCGACCCAATTCAAGCATCAACAGATGTTAAAACGAATGCAAGAGCGGAATTGCTAACTGAAATGCAAAATAAAATAACTGAAATACTTAATAATAATGAGACTACTAATGAAGAAAAAGGTAACGATATTGGACCAGTTAGAGCAGCATATGAAGAAGGTTTAAATAATATTAATGCAGCAACTACTACAGGTGATGTAACTACTGCTAAAGATACAGCAGTACAAAAAGTTCAACAACTTCATGCAAATCCTGTTAAGAAACCAGCAGGTAAAAAAGAATTAGATCAAGCTGCAGCTGATAAGAAAACACAAATAGAACAAACACCAAATGCATCACAACAAGAAATTAATGATGCAAAACAAGAAGTTGATACTGAATTAAATCAAGCGAAAACAAATGTCGATCAATCATCAACAAATGAATATGTTGATAATGCAGTTAAAGAAGGAAAAGCTAAAATTAATGCAGTTAAAACATTTAGTGAGTACAAAAAAGATGCTTTAGCTAAAATTGAAGATGCATATAATGCTAAAGTAAACGAAGCGGATAACTCTAACGCATCGACTTCAAGTGAAATTGCTGAAGCGAAACAAAAACTTGCTGAATTAAAACAAACTGCGGATCAAAATGTTAATCAAGCTACTTCTAAAGATGACATTGAAGTTCAAATTCATAATGACTTAGATAATATTAACGATTACACAATTCCAACAGGTAAAAAAGAATCAGCTACAACAGATTTATATGCTTATGCAGATCAGAAGAAAAATAATATTTCAGCTGACACTAATGCAACACAAGATGAAAAGCAATAAGCAATTAAGCAAGTTGACCAAAATGTTCAAACTGCATTAGAAAGCATTAATAATGGTGTGGATAATGGTGACGTTGATGATGCATTAACACAAGGTAAAGCAGCAATTGATGCTATTCAAGTAGATGCTACTGTTAAACCTAAAGCGAACCAAGCTATTGAAGTTAAAGCAGAAGATACGAAAGAATCTATTGATCAAAGTGACCAGTTAACTGCTGAAGAAAAAACTGAAGCATTAGCAATGATTAAACAAATTACAGATCAAGCTAAACAAGGTATTACTGATGCAACAACAACTGCTGAAGTTGAAAAAGCGAAAGCTCAAGGACTTGAAGCATTTGATAACATTCAAATCGACTCAACAGAAAAACAAAAAGCTATCGAAGAATTAGAAACTGCACTAGACCAGATTGAAGCAGGTGTAAATGTCGACGCTGATGCTACAACTGAAGAAAAAGAAGCGTTTACGAATGCTTTAGAAGACATTTTATCAAAAGCAACTGAAGATATTTCTGATCAAACTACAAATGCAGAAATCGCTACTGTCAAAAATAGTGCGCTTGAACAACTTAAAGCACAACGTATTAATCCAGTAGTTAAGAAAAATGCTTTGGAAGCAATTAGAGAAGTGGTTAACAAGCAAATAGAAATAATTAAAAATGCAGATGCAGATGCATCGGCGAAAGAAATTGCACGTACAGATTTAGGTAGATATTTTGACAGATTTGCTGATAAATTAGATAAAACACAAACAAATACAGAGGTTGCTGAATTACAAAATGTAACGATACCTGCAATTGAAGCGATTGTGCCTCAGAATGATCCAGATGCTAATGATACTAATAATGGTACAGATAATAATGATGCAACAGCAAATTCAAATGCTAATGCAACACCAGAAAACACTGGACAACCTAACGTATCTGAGACGACAGATAATGGCAAAGCAGACGCTTCTCCGACAACACCAAATAATAGTGATGCGGCAACAGGTGAAACAACAGTAACATCAGCAACTGATGATGCAAAGGATAAACCGCAAGCTAATAACAATTCTAGTGCAGATGCATCAACAAACAGTCCGACAATGGATAACGATGTAACTAGTAAACCAGAAGTAGAATCAACTAATAACGGCACAACTGATAAACCTGTAACAGAAACAGATAATGCAACGCCAGCAGAAAGCACAACAAATAACAATAGTACAACTACAGCAACAAACGAGAATGCACCAACAGGATCAACAACGACGGCTCCAACAACTGCGAGCACAGAAGCAGCATCATCTGCTGATAGTAAAGATAATGCATCTGTAAATGATTCAAAACAAAATGCTGAAGTAAATAATAGTGCTGAATCTCAATCAACTAATGGCAAGGTTGCACAACCAAAATCTGAAAATAAAGCTAAGGCAGAAAAAGATGGTAGAGATTCAACAAATCAAAGTATGGTTGAATCAACAACTGAAACATTGCCTTCAGCAGACATAACAGAACCAAATGTACCTTCTAATACATCAAAAGATAAAGAGGAAAGTACGTCAAATCAAACTGATGCAGGACAACTTAAGTCTGAAACTAACGTTGCATCTAACGAAGCAGATAAATCGCCAAGCAAAGCTGATACTGAAGTTTCGAATAAACCATCAACATCTGCATCTTCTGAAGCAAAAGAAAAAATGACTTCAACTAATGTTAGCCAAAAAGATGATACGGCAACAGCAGATACTAATGATATGCAAACATCAGTTGGCTCAGTTGCAAACAATAAAGCTAAAGATATGCAAACTAATGATACGCAAACATCAGTTGGCCCAGTTGCAAACAATAAAGCTACGCAAAACGACGGTGCCAATGCATCTCCAGCAACAGTTTCTAATGGTAGTCATAGTATGCATCAAGATATGCTTAATGTAACTAAGACTGAAGAAAACAAAGCAAATGCAAAATCAGACCAACAAGGAAAAGTTAATAAGCCTAAACAACAAGCTAAAACTTTACCAGATACTGGTATGTCACATAATGACGATTTACCATATGCTGAATTAGCTCTAGGTGCAGGTATGGCATTCTTAATTAGAAGATTCACTAAGAAAGACCAACAAACTGAAGAATAAAATTTATTCAAGAATGTGAACATCTAGTTATTTCATAGGGAAATATTCCTTACTAAGTAACCAAGTCTAACAGTTAATATGAATTTGTTTTAGTAATGACCAATAGCCATTGAATAGGTGGCTGTGGCTCGAAAATAAAACAAATTATTAACGCAAAAATACTCCTTTCATACATAACACAAGTTAAGTGTCTATGTTGAAGGGAGTATTTTTTTATGTTCAGAAATTTAATATTGTTAATTCAACGGAACTACTACATTATTACTGATTGTTAACGAATAACGTTGGAAACTTCTTGTTTCAAACAAAGCTCAATAAATTATGAAAGTGAATTGTACGCTTCAATTATTTCATCGGCTAAGCCATCGTCAACTTTAGCATATTCGCTTAAAAACGCTTTTAAACCGTGTTCTTTAATGTAATTATTTTTCTCAACAGTTTCTTGGTCTGCTGTATCATCATACTTCAATAACAATGCAGCTGTATTTAATAAACCAGTGCGTTCTAAATCTTTATTATAAAGATATGTTAATGGTTTTATAATTCTATCTTTAGGGCCAATTTTACGTAACGTACCTCGTCCGACACGTGTCACTTCATCAGATAAATAAGAATTGTTGAAACGGTCTATTATTTTTTCAACATAACCAGCTTGTTCCGCTTCAGTAAAATCAAATTCATTAGTAATATATTGACTTGTTTCAGCTAAAACACGGCGTAAGCCAGCTTCAATTGAACTATCTTTTACAGCGTCTAATACGGTAGCTTTACCTGCAAATTTACCAGCATACGCTAAATATGCATGTCCTGTATTCACAGTTAATAATTTACGCTCAATATATGGTGTTAAATCATCAACATATTTAATATGATTTAGTTCTGGGCCATACCATGCATCTTTTTCAACAACCCATTCGTAAAATGGCTCAACCATAACGTCTAATATATTTTCATTCTTTTGTAATGGTACAATTCTATCAACTGCTGAGTTAGCAAAATGAATATTGTTACCAAGAGGGCCAGTAATATCAAGTACTGCTTTTTTCAATGTATCAGTTGCCATAATAGCATTCTCACAAGCAACAATATTAACATGGTTTGTTTTTTCTTTTAAGAAAGGCGCAAAAGATTTAGCAATAATAGGTAGTATGTTAACACCAACAGCTGTTGTAATAATATCAGCTTCTAGAATTGCTTGTTTCAACGCTTCAGAAGGTTGCATTGAATTAATTGCATCAACATTATTCACGCGCGTCGTTGTTTTAGACTCATCAGCTAAAATAACATCGTATTGATGATCATGAGCTAAAGCATTAATGATTTCTTCATTGACGTCTGCAAATGTTACTTTAACATTGTTGTCTGCAAGAATATAACCAATGAAACCACGACCTATGTTACCAGCACCAAAGTGAACTGCTTTCATTATGCATCTGCCTCCTCGAATACTTGTTTAATTTCTTCTGCAGATTTTGCTTGAACGATACGATCCACATTTTCTTCTTCGCTAAATGTAATTGCAATTTTAGATAACAAGTCTAAATGTTCGCCATCTTTACCAGCGATTCCCACGACAACTTTAACTACTTCGCCATCCCAGTCAACGCCTTCAGGGATTTGTAATAATGTTAAACCTGAGTGAATCACATTTGTTTTAGCTTCATCTGTGCCATGAGGAATTGCTAAGCCATTTCCCATAAATGTTGATACGACTTGTTCACGATCTTTCATTGCTTGAATATAAGCATCTGTTACAGCACCACTATCAACTAAGGCTTTACCTGCTTTTTCAATTGCTTCATTTTGGCTGTTAACATTTACATTTAAAAAGATATTGTCATTACTAAATAATTCGCTCATTTTGTACACTCCTAAATAAATTGTTTTTTAATTCGTTCTAAAAATTTGTTTCTTAATAATGTTTCAAGTTCCTGTGGATTTTCCATAAAAGTATCAATAGATTCTAATTTCAAACTTAAAAATTCGGACAAGTCACTTACCAGTGATGCCATAAAATCATTGTCAGGAATAAACATGGAAATCATATATTTAATTGTTTGATTGTCATTTTGAATACTAGGCAATATTAACGGTTCTTCTAAAACTGTGATTAGAACCATAGGGTGTTTAATCATATTGTCTCTTAGGTGTGGTATCGCAACAGGATATGGACTTAATATCCATCCTGGATTGTCAATCAATCGTTGCTCTAGTAGTTCAGCGAATGACGTTGGATCGTTTATTGCATCGCATTGATATAGATAATCTGCGATATATGTTTGCCACTGTTTAACTTCGGTACTAACTATTTTCACTGAATCAAGCAAAGTTAAACCCGAACGCATATGATGCATTAATTGTTCTGATTTTTCGTCACTTAAATGTTTTTCGAAAACTGAAGTTAAGTATGAAGTTTGTTCATTTTCAAAAGATGTATTGCCATCAATATCTTTCGTTTCAACATGAACATCATCCTTATCAATCATGTTTGATGATTTATCATGCGTCTCTTGGAACGTAGACTTTGTATTTAAAAACTGTGCGACATAACTGATATCACTATCTGGTAATAATGGGTTTACCGTTAAATAGGGGGAGTCGATGTCTAAATTCACAGTAGAAATAATGCCATCATATTGACTTAAATCTAGTGACTTCAAATCGCTGACTGATGCTTGTGTAATACGCTCAATCTCACTAAAAACTTGCTCTAGACGAGTTGATAATAGACGACTAGTTCCCATACCACTGCTGCAAACGACTAATATGTTTAAAAATCGATTACCTTGGTTTTTAATCGAGCCACCAAAGTGTAAAACTATAAAAGCAATTTCACTCTCTGGAAAAATCAAATCAGGCCAACAATCATTTAAAGCTAATCTTACATTTTCAAATAGTCTTGGATATTTGAACTTAATCATGTCTGTTAACGGATTATAGGTCTCGATATTAGCTTGCAAACGATTGATTGCAGGATTAAGGTGTAGCGTCAGTCCATCTACTAAAGTATCCAAATCTGCAAATGTCATACCGGAAATCATTTCTACTTTGTTAACAAACGCTTTAATTTTGTTTTCTTCACAACGATTATTTAATGATGTATCATTAAGATTTTTTCGTTTAGCTCCACGTAAATGGATAGTAATGAAAGCAATTTCTGCCTGATTAAACGTGACGTCATATATTTGACCAAGTTTATCAGCAAGTTCGCTTGCTACTTTGTGTTCAAATGTGTTTTGTACAGAATCATAAATATCATCGTTTAATGCGACATACTCACCATTTTTTATACGTGAAATGGATAGCACGATATGGACAGTTAAAGTTAAATAACTTGATTCGGTAAGTTGGTAGGGTAAGGCACTTAGGTAGTCCATTAATAGTCTTTCAACATTAAAAATGCGCTCTAAGTCAACAAAGTCTTTGTGGATTTGATTTAATGAATGAAAGACAAAATGATTTTCAATTACTGAATAAACGCTAGTACTATTTAAGTTATTCACCATTAATTGACTTAAAAATTCACGTTTCTTTGATTCAGTACCTACCAAGTAAATGCCTTCGCCACGCTTTCGAGATAAAGATAGTTGGTACTTATTTAAATCAAGCTCTAAATCATCTAACATCTTTGCTAAAGTCTGGACAGAAACGCCAATTTCTTGCGCTAAACTATATTGTTTAACTGGCTCCTTGGCTTGTATCAAAGCGTATATAATAATTACTTTCTGCTCTTCAACAGATAAGTCAATGGTTTGATGTTGTGCAATCGATTGCTTCAAATCGTTTAAATCAGAATCTGTGCCAGCAATGCGTAGCCCTTTTTTGTTTGCGCGTTCTAAAGTTAATGAAAATGAAGTTAAATATGCTTCAACACCTTTTAATTCACGGTGAATAGTACGAGAGGACACCGCAAGTTGCTGAGCAATGTCGTGTATAGTGATATATTGACCGTGGTACTTAATCAATAGGGCTATCATTTCTTTTTCACGTGTACTCAATAACATGGCGGTATCCTCCATTTTTTAATTTATTTAATTATTATGCTTGATCATCTTTTTTTAGATTATTTAAAAGTTCTTCATATCTTGGTGAATTAAGGAAATTATCCACTGAAATATGGATGGCATTTGGTGTTTGTTTAATAGCACGATCAGTTAGTTTTTTCTGAGTGATAACTAATTGAGCATCTTTTGGCAATTGATTAATCGCAGTATTTGTAACTGTAATATCATTAATGCCCGCCTTTTTAAATTTATTACGTAACATGCTTGCACCCATTGCACTAGAACCCATACCCGCATCGCAGGCAAAAATAACATGATTTATATTATTGTAATTGTGTGCATCAACATCTTCAGTGTTGTAATTATCCAATAGCGCTTCAGGATCATCATCTGATGAAGATGTTTCACTAACATTACCACTAGCATTTTCTTCTGTATTAACATTTTTATCAGAAGATACTAACTTAGAAGCAACGCTTGATTTTTTCCCTTTAGTATTTTCCATTTGAGCTGTCGCAGCTTCTAAATCCTGCTTTGGTTCTCTAGTGAACTTCATAATTAAAGCAGCTACAACGAATGATACAAGTGCAGCAAGGAAGACACCGAGTAACATGTGCAAGAATTCACCTCTAGGTGCATTTAAACAGTAAACTATAAATGAACCTGGTGACGCGGGACTTTTAAATCCAAATCCTGTTGCTTGATAAGTTGCAACACCAGTCATTCCACCTAAAATAACAGCGATAAATAATAAAGGACGCATTAATACATATGGGAAATAAATTTCATGAATACCACCTAAGAAGTGGATAATTCCAGCACCATATGACGTTGCTTTTGCAGTGCCTTTTCCAAAAATCATATAAGCAAGTAAGATACCTAAACCTGGTCCAGGGTTAGATTCAATTGTGTATAAAATTGATTGACCAGCTTTTGCAGCTTGATCTGCACCAAGCGGTGTGAATACACCATGGTTAATCGCATTGTTTAAAAATACAATTTTTGCAGGCTCTACTAAAATACTTACAAGTGGAAGTAGGTGTGCATGTACTAATGCTTCAACTGCCACTGATAAAATATGCATAATAAATTTCATAAGTGGTGCTAAAATTTTAAATCCTGCAATCGTCATGATAAATCCTAAAATACCAGCAGAAAAGTTATTAAATAACATTTCAAAACCTTGCGGCGTTCTAGGTTGAATCAATTGGTCGGTCTTCTTCATTAACCAACCAACAAGTGGACCCATAATCATTGCACCAAGTAACATTGGTGTATCAGGTAATGCAACGATGACCCCCATAGTTGCTGTTGCTGCGATGATACCACCACGTAAATCATAAATTAAACGACCACCACTAAATGCGATCAATAATGGGATTAAATAAGTAATCATTGGTCCTGCTAAAGTAGCTAAATCTTTGTTAGGTAACCATCCATTATCTATAAAAATGGCCGCGATAAAACCCCAAGCGATGAAAGCGCCAATGTTTGGCATGATCATACTACTTAAGAATGATCCAAATGCTTGAACACGACGACCAATTCCTTTTTTCTCTTCAGTTTGTGACATGTTTACACCTCTTTTTTAATATATGTGACTATATATAGTGTATAGAGAGGTTACTTGTTACTCAATATAAACAAAAATCAACTTTGTCAAAATAAATGTGACAAAATTAAATAAAGTGTCATCAATGTGACAGTATAGATATTTTGAAAAAGTAAAACAAAAAAATTGTTTTAGGATTTTTAAAATTTTATTGTGAAAATATTTGCAAAACAAAACAACACCGTTGTACAATAATGATTAATGGAAAGGGGGAAAGTTCGGCAGTACAGTTAAAGCGCCTGTGCAAATAAATATTTGTATTTGAAGATTAAAGGTTAATATATGAGTGGCCTTTATAGAGTGCAATATATGTATTTGTAGACGAGGAGGATAGTGATCGAATAGATCGGCGGATGCTATCCCGGATGTGGCTCATTCGTTAGCTTATTAAGTAAAACATTAGGGTGACTTAATGGACAAAGTTAATAAGATCGCCAGAAATTGAATATAAAAAATATTAATATGGAAAGTACAGTGTGAGCAATTTGTATAGTTGTAAAAATAACTATGCTTAATTTGTTATGGATGAATGCGATGATAGCATGTTCCTATTTATATTATGAAAGCAGATTGTCAATCTAAATTATCGGCAATAAATCATAATTTACGCGTACTATTCCAATATGGAGGAAAATGTCGTTATGTGTGGAATTGTTGGTTATATTGGCTATGATAATGCCAAAGAATTATTATTAAAAGGTTTAGAAAAATTAGAATACAGAGGTTATGACTCTGCAGGTATCGCAGTAGTAAATGATGATAATACAACTGTATTTAAAGAAAAAGGTCGTATTGCAGAATTACGTAAAGTTGCTGATAGTAGCGATTTTGATGGACCTGTTGGAATCGGTCACACACGTTGGGCAACACACGGTGTACCGAATCATGAAAACTCTCATCCACATCAATCATCAAATGGCCGTTTTACTCTAGTTCATAACGGTGTTATTGAAAACTATGAAGAGTTAAAAGGTGAATACTTACAAGGTGTATCATTCATTTCAGAAACAGATACAGAAGTTATCGTTCAATTAGTTGAATACTTTTCAAATCAAGGACTTTCAACTGAAGAAGCATTTACAAAAGTTGTGTCATTATTACATGGTTCATATGCATTAGGTTTATTAGATGCTGAAGACAAAGACACAATCTATGTTGCTAAAAATAAATCACCATTATTATTAGGTGTTGGTGAAGGTTTCAATGTTATCGCATCAGACGCACTTGCAATGTTACAAGTGACAAGCGAATATAAAGAAATCCATGACCATGAAATCGTTATTGTTAAAAAAGATGAAGTTATTATTAAAGATGCAGATGGAAACGTTGTAGAACGTGATTCATATATTGCTGAAATTGATGCATCAGATGCTGAAAAAGGTGTTTATGCACACTACATGTTAAAAGAAATTCATGAACAACCAGCAGTAATGCGTCGTATTATTCAAGAATATCAAGATGCAGAAGGTAACTTGAAAATTGATCAAGACATCATCAATGATGTTAAAGAAGCAGACCGCATTTACGTTATTGCAGCAGGTACAAGCTACCATGCAGGTTTAGTAGGTAAAGAATTTTTAGAAAAATGGGCTGGCGTACCAACTGAAGTACACGTTGCATCAGAGTTTGTCTACAACATGCCATTATTATCTGAAAAACCATTGTTCGTTTATATTTCTCAATCAGGTGAAACTGCAGATAGCCGCGCCGTATTAGTTGAAACTAATAAATTAGGTCATAAATCATTAACAATCACTAATGTTGCAGGTTCAACTTTATCACGTGAAGCAGACCACACATTGTTATTACACGCGGGTCCTGAAATCGCAGTTGCATCTACAAAAGCATATACTGCACAAATTGCAGTATTATCAATCTTGTCTCAAATCGTTGCAAAAGAGCATGGTCGTGAAGCAGATATTGATTTATTGAGAGAATTAGCAAAAGTAACAACAGCAATAGAAGCAATTGTTGACGATGCACCAATTATGGAACAAATTGCTACAGATTTCTTAGAAACAACACGCAATGCATTCTTTATCGGACGTACTATTGACTATAACGTAAGTTTAGAAGGTGCGTTAAAACTTAAAGAAATTTCTTACATTCAAGCAGAAGGTTTTGCTGGTGGAGAACTTAAACATGGTACAATTGCCTTAATCGAAGAAGGTACACCAGTTGTAGGTTTAGCAACACAAGAGAAAGTTAATTTATCAATTCGTGGTAACGTTAAAGAGGTAGTAGCACGTGGTGCACATCCATGTATTATTTCTATGGAGGGTCTTGAAAAAGAAGGCGACACTTATGTCATTCCTCATGTACATGAATTGTTAACGCCATTAGTATCAGTGGTTGCATTACAATTAATTTCATACTATGCAGCATTACACAGAGATTTAGATGTTGATAAACCACGTAACCTTGCTAAATCAGTTACTGTGGAATAATTCACTTTTTTAGAATCAATCATGTATTAAAATTAAAGTATATGGCACCCTTTTAGATTAATCGACTAGAAGGGTGCTTTTTTAGGTCGACTTAGCTTTTACTTCATCTTAATTTGGCAGAAATGCGTAAAAATGAAGTGTTTTATTTATTTAAATAGTCTGACAATTAAGGGTGTTATGTTAATATGATTTTATGAGAAGTATGGAGTAGCAATAAAGGGGTGACCTCGCATGTTAATTCAATTAGATCAAATTGGGCGAATGAAGCAAGGAAAAACAATTTTAAAAAAGATTTCTTGGCAAATTGCTAAAGGTGATAAATGGATATTATATGGGTTGAATGGTGCTGGCAAGACAACACTTCTAAATATTTTAAATGCGTATGAGCCTGCAACATCTGGAACTGTTAACCTTTTCGGTAAAATGCCAGGCAAGGTAGGGTATTCTGCAGAGACTGTACGACAACATATAGGTTTTGTATCTCATAGTTTACTGGAAAAGTTTCAAGAGGGTGAAAGAGTAATCGATGTGGTGATAAGCGGTGCTTTTAAATCAATTGGTGTTTATCAAGATATTGATGAAGAAGTACGTAATGAAGCACATCAATTACTTAAATTAGTTGGAATGTCTGCTAAAGCGCAACAATATATTGGTTATTTATCTACAGGTGAAAAACAACGAGTGATGATTGCGCGAGCTTTAATGGGGCAACCCCAGGTTTTAATTTTAGATGAGCCAGCAGCTGGTTTAGACTTTATTGCACGAGAATCGTTGTTAAGTATACTTGACTCATTGTCAGATTCATATCCAATGCTTGCGATGATTTATGTTACGCACTTTATTGAAGAAATTACTAGTAACTTTACTAAAATTTTGCTATTAAAAGATGGGGAAAGTGTACAACAAGGATTAATAGATGATATTTTGACATCTGAAAACATGTCACGATTTTTCCAGAAAAATGTAGCAGTTCAAAGATGGAATAATCGATTTTCTATGGCAATGTTAGAGTAAATATTTTGCAAATACTAACTAATAATGACAAAATTTAATTAAGATAAAATGGACAGTGGAGGGCAATATGGATAACGTAAAAGCAATATTTTTGGACATGGATGGAACAATTTTACATGAAAATAATCAAGCATCACCGTATACGAAAGATGTCATTAATCGATTGAGAGAGAAAGGATATAAAGTATTTTTGGCAACAGGACGTTCGCATTCTGAAATACATCAACTTGTACCTCAAGATTTTGCGGTTAATGGCATCATTAGTTCAAATGGAACAATTGGAGAAGTAGATGGAGAAATTATCTTCAAGCATGGTTTATCATTGGCTCAAGTGCAACAAATTACTAATTTAGCTAAGCGCCAACAAATTTATTATGAGGTATTTCCTTTTGAAGGTAATAGAGTTTCTTTAAAAGAAGATGAAACATGGATGCGAGATATGATTCGTAGTCAAGATCCTATTAATGGCGTAAGTCATAGTGAATGGTCTTCAAGACAAGATGCGCTTGCTGGTAAGATAGATTGGGTAACTAAGTTTCCTGAAGGTGAATATTCAAAAATTTATCTATTCAGTTCTAATTTAGAAAAAATAACAGCATTTAGAGATGAATTAAAGCAAAATCATGTGCAACTACAGATTAGTGTTTCAAATTCATCAAGATTTAATGCGGAAACAATGGCTTATCAAACTGATAAAGGTACAGGCATTAAAGAAATGATTGCACATTTTGGTATTCATCAAGAAGAAACGTTAGTTATTGGAGATAGCGACAATGATAGAGCAATGTTTGAATTTGGTCATTATACAGTTGCTATGAAAAATGCACGCCCTGAAATCCAAGCATTAACTTCAGATGTAACGGCATACACGAATGAAGAGGATGGCGCAGCAAAATATTTAGCAAAGCATTTTTTAGCTGATTAATAACATCGGCAGTTATTTATTATTTAATTTACAATAGTTGAAGAGTAATTTACAAAGGAGCAGTAAAGTTATTTTCTATTAGAAAATGTCTTACTGCTCCTTTGTATGCTAGTAATCCAGATACTAGTGTTATTTCTTCTTTTTGTCTTTCTTCTCCATATATGGAATGAAGAAAATCACAAATAGGGCACAGAGTATAGCTACAATTGAACCGTATGTCATATTAGCATCACCTTTTATATGGTTTATGCATTTAAGTATACTATAACAACTACCGTTATTTTAAGTAGGGGTGTATTTGCGTTAGAGCCCCTAACAACTCCAAAATCGCATTTGTGATTTTGGGATAATCAAACATTTCATTCCATAAGTAAGATATGTTTCACTTTATATGAGTTTTTTACATTCACATTCTGTAGTGGTTGTAAGAAAATTTTTTCTTTCTCTTAGGCAGTAATAGGCAATTTACCTGTACTAGTATGAACTTAGTAGTTAAATCGTTCATTAAGATTAAAAAAACTTAGGAATCTCTTCCAAATGCAATTCGTCTTGGTAAGCATTAATTTCATCTAATATTTTTGTTATTGATTCAACTTTATCTTTTTCTAGGGAGGCCGGAAATACAAGGTTTTACTTGAAATTTAAAACCATCAGTGAATTATTTAAATCTACGATTTATTCGACCACTTGTACTTTCTTTTCTTGGCTTATACATGACTATTTTCAAGTTATCCGTTACAAGTTCATTATATACACCTTCTATTAGCTCAAACGATTGTGTTAATGAATTAAATAAGGCATCACTTGATTTACTCATTGTTATGCATGATTATAAAACGAGAATAATAAAGTAGTAGCACACCTATATATAGTGGAATCCTTTGATTATCTTTCGTTTTAAAGTTAATGCTTTCTTTCCAGTCAAACTGTGCTTGATGATCAGGTTTTGTCTCGAATCTTGTTGTATCTTTAGGCGACATCTATTGATAACATTTCATAATATAAGGAGTAAATTCATCATGTTTAAGTATATAAGCTCTAAATGTATAATATGCACAGGTTAATCCATGTTTTTCCTTCGAATATTGCCAAAGTATACGCTTATAGTAAAATTTTTGTTCACTAGTGTCTGAAAGTAATTTTTCGAGGATAGGATAATACTTATCAATAATAGACTGACGATTTCTCTTTCAAAGTTTTCATTTTTCAATGTCTATTTTGAAGGGAGCATATCAGCCGAAAAGGTTGGTGCTCTTCTTTACCAGAGAATAAAAAATGAGAAATTAAATTTTTATATGATGAACAAACGATAACAGGGGAAGAAATAGCTAGTTAGACAAGGGTATGTCACTCAACTGTTTATCGAGTTGATTAAGAAATGAAAAAACTTATACTATGAATTACTGTTTAAAAGTGTGCATGTTATAATATTTATTGAGCAAGTTGGATAGATGGTGGCTAATCTCTTAATAAAGGGGTGATGCCTATGGTTATAGTTGTTACTCCTAGAAAGGACTAGCATGTCTGATTTTGAAATGCTGATGGTTGTATTAACAATCATTGGTTTAGTATTGATTAGTACTCAAGACCATAAAAAATAACCTTCTATTCGCTTTGACCGGCATTTTGAAGGCTATTTTTAAATAAAATATAAGGTCACCGTCTTTTTAACGGGCTCATTAGGGTAACATGTTTCCGAGTGTTGCCCTTTTTGTGTTTCAAGAGTTAAAGATTTTCATCTTTTGCTTCTACTTACTACAAATATATTTTAACACATTTTTCTTATGAATTGTAGTTCTGAACATAATCAGAATTAATAAAACCAACTTTCCATACAGCAGAAAATACAATTAAAAGTATAGAATGTAATCACGAATTATATAAAAAGTATTGGAGACCTCTTCATATATAGATAATTCACTTAGTTATTTTAGAAAGAAGCCCCTAACAACTAAAGTTGAAAAGTAGGAGCGCCTGCGCTAAGCGCATGCATAAGAGCCCCTAACAACTAAAGTTGTAAGGGGCTCTAAAATTTATTTTGGTTGATTGTCTTCTGGTTTATCTGAAGTCATTGTTTTTGTTGTATTATCATTTAATGAATCTTGTGCTTTTTCTGTTTTTGTTTCAACAGATGTTGTCACTTTATCATTTTCTACTTTTGTATTTTTTGGTTCAGTGACAACTTTTTTATTCTTGTCAGCTGTTTTTACTTTATCTTTAGTAATTTTTTGACCACGTTTTAAGTAATATTGAACGATACCCATTAAAATGATTGCATGAATAACAACGAATAAAATAATTGTCATTACTGTATAAACTCTTATGATATTTTCTGCAACACTTTGAGAGAGTGATTGCGTATTAAATGAAATCAAGTAACCAACAGGTGTTTTAAATAAAATAATAATTAAGTTTAATAATAGTATTCCAATGAAAAATTTGAAAAATGTTTTTTGACCATTTTTCATTGCTTTAAATCCATTAGCTAAGTGTGTTTTTACTTTATCGTTAGTTGATTCAACGAAACTAGTCATAAAGTTGAAAACAGGTATTAACAATAACCAAGTAATAATTGCTTTAATCAATAAAACAACAATGATTATGATGCTTTGAGTTGTAATAGCAATACCAATCAGGTGTGTACTATCTGCATATGATGATTGTACTGAATTCATAATCATTTCTGATACTGGAGAAAATAATTTGTATAGTAATGATGTCAGAAGTGAAAGAACGATAATCATTGCTATAGATACAAGACCTATCAGAACGCTCTTTAAATAATTACCTTTTTTAAATGCAATAAATAAATCGGTAAATTTTACTTTTTCATGACTCATTGCTCGTTTCATAACATTTGTAATTCCGATAAAAATTTGAACTAAAACAAACAGTGAAACTACAGCTGCTATAAGTAATACAGCGATAACTTTTAAATATGCATCTACTGGTGGTTTTTGCCCAAATTGTGAATAAATTGCAATAGTTTGTACATACTTAGCAAGCTGGAAATTAGCAAGTAAATATACAACTGCAATTACAGCAAATGCTATAAGTGCATATATCAATGTTATTAATAATTGTGGTTTAGCATTTTTAAATGCTGATTTAAAGTAAGTAAACAAAGTGGTGCCTCCTTTTCTTCATATAAATACAATAACAAAAAACACGTTATTTTCATATTAATATCTAATAAAAATTAATTAAAGTGACTAAAGTTAGAGAATTATAATAGTAAATTGTCAAAAATATGACTAATGTAAGAAATAATAGTTGAAAATTTGTTAATAAACATTGCATCATCAAAGACCAAACAAGTCGCCATAAAGACATAAAAAACCTACTGCCATTGAAAAGTTTAATCGATGCAATGGCAGTAGGTTAAAATTATTAATGTGCATGCGCGTGATGATGAGCATGATGGTTATGTGAATGACTATGTGTTCCTGAACATATAATCGATTCATCATGTTTGTGATTAGGCGTTTCTAATTGAATAGTCATATGGTGAATATTTAAATGTAATAAATCATGCTCAATGTTTTCTAATAATAATTCACATTCTTTCATTGTCAATGTATGGTCTACAACAACATGACAACTCAATGCATTCATATCATTTGAAATTGTCCAAACATGGCAATCATGCACACTTTGTATTCGTGAATCCTTTTTAATAGTAGTTATAACTTCATCTATATCAACATCACTTGGTGTGCCTTCCATTAAAATGTTAATAGAAGATTTTGTGATACCCCAAGCACTTTTTAAAATAATAACGGAAACTAAAATACTTGCGATAGGATCGGCGATTGTCCATCCAAATGCCCAAATTAAAATAGCTGCAGTAATGGCGCCAACTGAACCTAATAAGTCTCCGATAACATGTAGAAAAGCACCACGCATATTTAAATTGTGTGAAGTGTCGCCGCCTTTAAACATAAAGAATGCAACAACGATATTGACAATTAAACCAATAATGCTAATGATTAACATTTCTTTTGATTGAACTTCAGAAGGAACAAAGAAACGTTTAATCGCTTCAAAAACAATCAAAATACTTATTACAAAAAGCGTTACACCGTTAAATAACGCTGCGAGTACTTCGAAACGTTTATAACCAAATGTTTTTGTAGTTGTGGCATTCTTTTCAGCATAAATAAATGCGACAAGTGCAACACCTAATGAGAATGTGTCGCTAAACATATGGATACCGTCAGATAGTAATGCCAAGCTGTTAGCAAGGAGACCGCCGATGATTTCGATAAACATATATAGACCGATTATTAAAAACGATATAAACAATACTTTCTTATTATTTGTAGTTACATGACTATGCATATGGTCATGATGATGATGTGAATGAGACATATTATAACCCACTTTCTTTAGGATGATTCGCGTGATGTATGGCTTGCTTTAACATAGTTGCTACGTGGATGTCATCTAATGAATAAATCATTGATTGGCCTTGTCGTTTTGCTTTCACAAGATGCACACTTTTAAGTAATTTTAATTGGTGCGAGACATTTGATTGAGATAAATTCAATTGATGTGAAATGTGACCAACACTTGCTTCACTGACTGATAACAATTCCATGATACGTATTCGATTGTAATCGCCTAATGCCTTGAAAATTTCAGTTACGCGTTCTAATGTATCTGTATTTATTTCTGAATATTGTTCTGACATTATATGACAATCCTTTCATATGAATATTTGTTCATATATTAATTTAATACGTTCCCAGTAGTATGTCAATTGATTTTTATAGTTGTAACAAGTTTTACATATCTCATAAAGTGGTATGGCATAGAGAATAATAAATAGGAGAGTGTTGTAAATGAATATTTTGGTTATAGGTGCTAATGGCGGTGTAGGTTCGTTACTAGTGCAACAATTAGCAAAAGAAAATGTACCATTTACTGCTGGTGTTAGGCAATCAGATCAACTTAATGCGTTAAAATCACAAGGTATGAAAGCAATTCTTGTTGATGTTGAAAATGATTCAATAGAGACTTTAACTGAGACGTTTAAACCATTCGATAAAGTTATCTTTTCAGTAGGTTCTGGAGGGAACACGGGTGCAGATAAAACAATTATTGTCGATTTAGATGGTGCTGTTAAATCAATGATTGCGAGTAAAGAGGCTAATATTAAACACTATGTCATGGTTTCAACATATGATTCGAGACGTCAGGCTTTTGATGATAGCGGTGATTTAAAGCCATATACAATAGCTAAACATTACGCTGATGACTATTTAAGACGTTCAGGTTTGAATTATACAATTTTACATCCAGGGGCACTTACAAATGCAGCAGGATCTGGAAAGATAGAAGCTGCACAATATTTTGATGGTAAAGGTGAAATTCCTAGAGAAGATGTTGCGACAGTATTAAAAGAAATTGTCACATCCAATCATTTTAATCACCAAGAGTTTCAAATTATTAGTGGTGAGCAGGACATTAAAGATGCTTTAACTCAATTTGAAATTGAAAAGGATTAATAAGGATAGTAAATATGATTTGAAGCGGGTTACGTTTTCGTAACTCGTTATTTTTTTGAAAATGATGAATTATAAGTATGAATAAGTACGTATTGTCTATGCATTTTACAAAGAATTTGAACAATGTATGGCACAACTATTAAAGTTGTTTATTAATTGGTATAATGGGCGAGTAAATTTAAAGGGAAATGTGTACAAATGTAAGAGAGAGATAATCTCTATGCTATTAATTTTTAAAAATGTTAAAGTACTGTAAATTTAAGTGAAGCGCTTTAATTGGCAGTACTGCAATGTTAGTAAATATGGTACAATCACTAATAGTTAATTTGAAATGTGGAAGTTTATAATACGATGTAAATGAGAACAAAATCAAAATATAATGGAACAACAACATCAGAGTTCTATTGCTTACTTAATCACAATGGAGGTGCAACAATGCCATTATTTTTACAACCAATTTTAAAAACAAAATTATGGGGCGGTCAACGTCTAAGTGAGTTTGGATATCAATTAGACAATGATACAACTGGGGAATGTTGGTGTGTGTCAGCACATCCAAATGGTACGAGCGAGATTATTAATGGACCATATCAAGGTCAAACATTAGACCGTATTTGGTCAGAACATCGTGAATTGTTTGGTGATTTCCCAAGCAAAGATTTTCCGCTTCTAACTAAAATAGTGGATGCAAGAGAATCACTTTCTATTCATGTGCACCCTGATAATTCTTATGCTTATGAGCATGAAAACGGGCAATATGGCAAATCTGAATGTTGGTATATTATAGATGCAGAAGAAGATGCAGAAATAGTTATAGGGACTTTAGCAGAGTCTAGAGAAGAAGTTGCGAATCATGTTCAACACGGAACGATAGAGTCGATACTTAGATATATTAAAGTAAAACCTGGAGAATTCTATTTTATTCCAGCAGGAACAGTACATACTATTTCTTCAGGAATATTAGCATACGAAACGATGCAATCGTCAGACATTACATATAGACTTTATGATTTCAATCGTCAAGATAATCAATATAATGATAGACCGTTAAATATTGAAAAAGCTTTAGACGTTATTCAGTACAATGCACCATTACCTAATATTTTGCCTGAAAGTGAAATTATTGAAAACCATAAGTGTACACACATTGTATCGAATGATTTCTTTACATTGGTTAAATGGGAAATTTCTGGCACGTTAAATTATATGAAGCCTAGAGAGTTCTGTTTAGTTACAGTGTTGGAAGGTGAAGGACAAATGATTGTCGATGGTGAAATTTTCAAACTGACTACTGGTACAAACTTTATTTTGACTTCTGAAGATTTGGATAGTGTCTTTGAAGGCGATTTCACATTGATGATTAGCTATGTGTAATAGTGTAATAACAATTTAGGAGTGAATGATTTGAAGCAATTTCTATATATTGCGTTAGTATGTGGTGTGATAGCAGGTCTTGGTGCTTTCTTACATATACCGCAGTATCCGAGCATGACAATTCCACGTATAGTAGCTATTTTAGGAATTATCAGTGCTATGTTGACTTTTAAAGACAAGCAAATCAGCGCCTCATTAAAGTTTAGCGCATTGTTAATTAATGTGCTGCCATTATGCGGTACCTTTGTAGCTTCAAATTAATTGTCGATAGCGCGTTTGAATAAAGTACAGTGCATTAACAGAAGAAATATGATCGTGTTAATGACATTGATGAAAATAAAGCACATCAACATAACCTCTCACTTGCATAGTAGTGAGGGGGTTTTTGTTGGTTTATATAAAATGAAGTAATTAATATTTAATGAAAATTAAGACATGATAAAATTCTAACGGCAGTATAGATATTTAAAAATGTGTATCAATGGCGCTATAGAGATAAGCAAGCTTAGTGGTATCATATATAAATTTGTAATTTTTATTGCATAGTGTATGCAAGCATGTTTTTTATATGCAAAATAGGTAGCTAAATATGTTAAACTGTTTGTAACAATTTTTATCATTAAGACAGATATAATAAATAAAATATAGAAAACTGATTAAAAGGTATACAGTTGCTCGTATGTGTGTCCAACTGTATTTAGAGTCGCACTTGTTGTAAAGCAAAATAGTTCGACTTACTTAGAAGTGAAAACGATAAGGGTCTGGGACGTAAATTAATGTCCTGGGCGCTACAATGTTATAGGAAATGCGATTAAAATCGCAGTGAACAAAGGGTATACAGTTGTTCGCATACGCGTCCAACTGCATAAGAAACACTAAAAGAATGTAATTCATAGTGTTTCTAAAATTTATTCAGGTTAAGGAGTATTAAGATGACAGCAGAAACGAATTATTTTTGGTTGAATTGTGGATATAACCGTTGGAATCATAATGAACCGTTAGTAGGACAAACAGCTTTATTTGAATCAGGCGCACATTTTAACCCATCTCAAGGATTTAGAGCGTTTAAAAAGGCTAAAGTAGGAGATCAAGTCATCTTTTATCAAGTTCAGACGGATACTGGACTACTTGGATGTGGTGAAATTATTAGTGTTGAAACAGGTGCACAAAATAAAATACGTGTACAGTTTCGTTTTAATGAACAATTGAAACCATTAACAGCAGATTATTTAAAGCGTAGTGAAGCTTTGGAATTTCGTATGAGTAATATGAAAGAGACATTGTTCAATCAAATCACTGCAGAAGAGTTTGATTTAATAAGTGGTCTTGGTAAAGGCGAAATTAAGATACCGCGTTATTTCTTTTTAGCTGAAACTGAAGAATTTGAACCTGGAAACCAATATACGATTTATACGCACACGTACAACGGTATTAAACGTAATGGTTATCATTTTTATACTCAGTTAGAAGAAGGCGACAATATTATTTTTTATAATCGAACGAAAAATCAATCTGTCGTTGGAATTGGAGAAGTATCAAAGCATATTCATGAAAAACCACCAATTCCTGGTAGAACAAATAGTACAGTGATTGAAGTGTCTTATGAGAAAGACATTACACCGATTACATTAAGTACATTAAATAAGCATCCTAAATTGAAAAACTTATATTTCCTTCAAGAAAATGCAAAACAGGCTATTGCAAGTATGTCACAAGCACAGTATGATGCAATTATTGAAATGAGCGATAATAATGGATTGAAATCTCCATTTGAAATGGTTCAAAAACCAGATATGCTTGAAAGTGAAAAAGAAGAAGCGTTAAAGCCATTTATTTTACTTGTTGTAGATCGAAAAGAAGAAGGCTTAAAAGCGGCTAATGACTTATTGCAAAAAGCGAATGCAAATCCTGTTATAACAACAGGTCATCCTGATTTTTCAGAAGATATGCTTTATGGCAAGTATTTACCAAATGAAACAGGGGCATTATACTATCGTGAAGGGTTTATTACTCAATTAATGCCTAAAAAGGATAAAAGTTATTTAGTTATTGATAATTTTAATCGTATAGATACAGACATTTTCCAAACGTATATTAATGTGTTAGAAGGCTATGAAGTAACATTACCACGTTATAATAAAGACGGTAATATGATTAAATGGTCACGACAAAAAGATTCTTTCTATTATTTCAATCCTAATTGGCATATTGTAGGTATTACATATGACAGTTTAGAGGAAATTAAGGAGAAATATTCAGAGCAGTTTTTAAAATACACACGTATAGTCAAAGTCAAACATGACTAATGATATATGGTAGTTTTTGAAAAGAAGTAAGGATAGGATTAAAAATTGCATAATTGCATATTTGAATAACCGCATAAAGAAAAAATGACGGGTAATCAACCATAAGAGCTAATTAAGAGCTTATGATAGATTACTCGTTTTTATTTTAATAAATAATAAAGACAGTATATGAATATAAAAGAATTTATGTTACAGAATTAAAACTTTATATGAGTTTTCCAGTGGTATGTTGAATAAGACGAATGACCAAACGCTAAGTTAATAATAAGAAATAAGATTACACTGTAGATTGAGAAATTTAAAGTAAATAAAAAATACATTATACAATAAATATAAAACTGAAAAATAAATTTTATGGCAATTTCGTGTCGCGAGGACTTATCAAGTGACAACCTTGTTTAAATGTTTTTAAATTAGGAAAAATGACTATAAGTACTATTAAAGGAGCGAATAAATTATGCCAATCGTATATTATGATGGAAACTGTATATATTGTTATAACTATGTCATTTGGTTAATTCAACATGACCTACCAAGAAATTATCAATTTGCCACGTTAAAAGGTGAAGTTGGCCAACAATTTTTTAAACAACATCCAGAAGCGGCAAATAAAAATAGTGTGATTTTACAGAAAGGTGATTGTATATATTTTGAATCGCAGGCGATTATTAAACTAATCACAGCACTACCTAATCGAACTAAATTATTGGGCGTAGGTTTATGGCTTGTACCTAAACCAGTCCGTAATTTCGGTTATCGAATGTTTGCTAATAATAGAAATAGAATGTGGAAAACAACATGGCACCAACCAAATGATTATGAAAAATCGTTCTTTTTAGATGATAATGCGAAAGTAAAACTTACTGATTGATAAAACATACTTGCTAATTGATAATGGATATATTAGATGATGAATTAAAATTTAGGCATTTAAATAGCGGAACACTTTACGGTTAGATTAGAATAATTATAAAAAAGAGAGTAAAAACACTTTACAGATTAGAATCATTATAATATAATAATTAATATAAACAAGCAAGACGTAGACAATTTTAAGGAGTGTATTAAATATGAGTAATCAACAAGATGTTGTAAAAGAATTGAATCAACAAGTAGCAAACTGGACAGTAGCTTACACAAAGCTACATAATTTCCACTGGTATGTGAAAGGACCTAACTTCTTCTCATTACACGTTAAATTTGAAGAATTATATAATGAAGCAAGCCAATATGTAGACGAATTAGCTGAAAGAATTTTAGCGGTAGGAGGAAACCCTGTAGGTACATTAACTGAATGCTTAGAGCAATCAATTGTTAAAGAAGCTGCGAAAGGTTACTCTGCAGAACAAATGGTTGAAGAATTATCACAAGACTTCACAAATATCTCAAAACAATTAGAAAACGCAATCGAAATTGCTGGTAATGCTGGCGATGATGTATCAGAAGATATGTTTATAGGTATGCAAACATCAGTAGATAAACATAATTGGATGTTTAAATCTTACTTAAGCTAATCTACAGATAAGTAATAATATAAATAAAAGCCAACACATAAATGGGGATACGCCCAGAATGTGTTGGCTTTTTGAGTTTAATCGCATTGTTAAAGAGCAATTAAAGTCAATTTAAATAAGTTACTCTGCGATTTCTAAAGCGATTTCCATCATTTGTGTAAATGAATTTTGACGTTCTTCAGGTGTAGTAGCTTCGTCACGTAAAATATGATCACTTACTGTGAAAATACCAAGTGCTTTTTTACCAGCATGAATCGCATTTAAATATAAACCAGCTGATTCCATTTCGATACCTAAAATACCCATTTTTTTCCAAGCATCATTGAATGTTGGATCGGCATTGTAAAATGTATCAGAAGATAATACGTTACCTACGTGTGTAGTAGCACCGATTTGGTCAGCGACATTTTTAGCTTTAGTTACTAACTCGAAGTCAGCGATAGGCGCGAAATGACCTGGAATATTGTATTGATCTACATAATTTGAATTAGTTGATGCAGCTTGTGCAATAATAACATCGTATAAGTTAACATTTTCTTGTAATGCGCCACAAGAACCGATACGAATGATTGTATCTACATCAAAGAAGTTGTATAACTCATATGAGTAAATACCAATACTTGGAATACCCATACCAGAACCCATTACAGAAACTTCTTTACCTTTATATGTACCAGTGTAACCAAACATGTTACGTACATCGTTAAATTGTTCAACATTTTCTAAAAAATTATCAGCAATATATTTTGCGCGTAGCGGATCGCCAGGCATTAATACTGTTTTAGCAATTTTTACTCCATTTGGTTGAATATGTGGTGTACCTTTTGTCATTTGTTATCTTCTCCTTAATATTCATTAATAATTTTAAGATAACATTTGTTTCCCTTTTTTGCGAATTTTTGTACTATAGAATTAAAGAATTATAAAAATATAATCCTGATTAGCTTGTTGTCAAGTCATCGTTCATAATGAAGATATCACGTTCAATTGTATTGTTTGTTTATGGGAAATGAATTAATGTAATAGTATATGTATGCGGTTACATAAAAAGCGAACATCTAACCTGATATTTAAATGAACCTGACGCTCAATCAACTAATTTACAACCGTATTTTTATAATCAACCATAAAGGAGGAGATAGAAAATGCATAGTGCAAAATTGATTGATCACACTTTATTGAAGCCTGAGTCAACACGTACGCAAATCGATCAAATCATCGATGAAGCGAAAGCATACCATTTTAAATCTGTATGTGTGAATCCAACGCATGTTAAATATGCAGCAGAACGACTAGCTGATTCAGAGGTGTTAGTTTGTACGGTAATAGGATTCCCATTAGGTGCATCGACAACTGCGACGAAAGCATTTGAAACAGAAGATGCGATTCAAAATGGTGCAGATGAAATTGACATGGTCATCAACATCGGCGCATTAAAAGATGGACGTTTTGATGATGTACAACAAGACATTGAAGCAGTGGTTAAAGCTGCGAAAGGTCACACAGTAAAAGTGATTATTGAGACGGTATTGTTGGACCATGACGAAATCGTAAAAGCGAGTGAATTAACAAAAGCGGCTGGTGCGGACTTCGTTAAAACTTCAACAGGTTTTGCAGGTGGCGGTGCGACTGCAGAAGACGTTAAATTAATGAAAGATACAGTAGGTGCTGATGTAGAAGTAAAAGCATCAGGTGGCGTACGTAATTTAGAAGATTTCAATAAAATGGTTGAAGCAGGTGCGACACGTATTGGTGCGAGCGCAGGCGTTCAAATTATGCAAGGTTTAGAAGCAGATTCAGATTACTAATTTTATAAAAAAATATGTAAGCATGGGACATCGTAACCATATATATAAGTATGTCGATATCAGCTTTAAGACATCATAAATGCCATGATGATTCTAAGTTAATTTAATAGGGACTTTAACGTTATAACCAATCTATTTAAGAATAATAACATCGCATTGAAATTGTGATATTAAAAATGAAATCGATAGCTTGCTATAATAATTTTCGCTTGTGCTTTTAAAAATGGACTAGAGAAAGCGCAGATGCTTTGTCCTAAGCTTTTTAAGAAAAGGATGATAAAAATGAGAATGATAGACATTATTGAGAAAAAGCGTGACGGTCATACACTAACAACGGAAGAAATTAATTTCTTTATTGACGGCTATGTTAAAGGGGATATTCCTGATTACCAAGCATCAAGTTTAGCAATGGCGATTTATTTCCAAGATATGAATGATGATGAGCGTGCAGCATTAACGATGGCTATGGTTAATTCTGGTGATATGATAGATTTGAGTGATATTAAAGGTGTCAAAGTAGATAAGCACTCAACAGGTGGTGTAGGAGATACAACTACATTGGTTTTAGCACCATTAGTAGCAGCTGTAGATGTTCCTGTTGCAAAAATGAGTGGGCGTGGATTAGGTCATACAGGTGGTACGATTGATAAATTAGAAGCAATTGATGGTTTTCATGTTGAAATAGATGAAGCAACATTTGTGAAATTGGTTAATGAAAATAAAGTGGCAGTTGTAGGACAATCAGGAAATTTAACTCCTGCAGACAAAAAATTATATGCCTTAAGGGATGTTACTGGTACTGTCAATTCAATACCATTAATTGCCTCTTCAATTATGAGTAAAAAGATTGCTGCTGGTGCAGATGCAATTGTATTAGATGTAAAAACTGGTAGCGGTGCATTTATGAAAACATTAGAAGATGCTGAAGCATTAGCGCACGCAATGGTACGTATTGGTAATAATGTGGGACGTAATACGATGGCGATTATTTCTGATATGAATCAGCCACTTGGACGTGCGATTGGCAATGCGCTTGAGTTACAAGAAGCAATTGATACGTTGAAAGGACAAGGTCCGAAAGATTTAACAGAACTTGTATTAACATTAGGTTCTCAAATGGTTGTACTTGCAAACAAAGCTGAAACGCTTGAAGAAGCGAGAGCGTTGCTAATTGAGGCAATTAATTCAGGTGCAGCATTAGAAAAATTCAAAACATTTATTAAAAACCAAGGTGGCGACGAAACTGTTATTGACCATCCAGAGCGTTTGCCACAAGCTCAATATCAAATTGAATATAAAGCTAAAAAATCAGGTTATGTGACTGAATTAGTCTCTAACGATATAGGTGTCGCTTCGATGATGTTAGGAGCGGGACGTTTAACAAAAGAGGATGATATTGATTTAGCGGTTGGTATTGTTTTAAATAAAAAAATTGGTGATAAAGTAGAAGAAGGAGAATCATTATTAACGATTCACAGTAATCGCCAAGATGTAGACGATGTTGTTAAAAAATTAGATTCAAGCATAACAATTGCTGATCATGTTGTATCGCCTACATTAATTCATAAAATCATTATAGAATAGGAGTTGAAGCTGATTGAACATACTAAGATATTTATTAGGAATAGGTTTTAGTGTAATAGGTGTATTGCATTTTACACGAGAACGACAATTTAGAAATATCATACCGAAATGTTTCCCACTTCGAAAAACAGCGGTTCTTGTTACAGGAATCTTTGAGATATTATTTGGACTTGCACTTTTAATTAAAAGACCATCTCAATGCTTGAAAAATACAATCAATCTATTCTTGCTAGCTGTATTCCCAGCTAATATCTATATGGCAGTTAAAAAGTTACCTTTAGGAGATAAACAATTGCCAACATGGCAACTATATTTAAGGTTACCTATGCAGTTCGTGTTAATGGGACTAATTAAGAAATTATAGTGGTTCTCAAATAAATCGGACAAATGTTAAAGATTTTACTTTTTCATTTGTTCGATTTTTTGACTTTGAAGCATAATAAAAAGCAGTTGGACAATGGCGATTGTAACATCATTGTTCGACTGCTTTTCTGATTAACTTGATTGACTAAGATTTATTTTCCTGTACCGAAAACATCATGCCATTCGTTTCGTTTGTCTAGAAATGCTTGAGCGATAGTTTTAGCACCTTCTAATGAATGACTTGCTGCCCAGCCACATTGTACTTCATTACAAGCAGGCACTTCAGTAGCATTTAGCACATCATTTAAAGTTGCTTCAACAATATTTAATACATCATCATAATTATCATGATTAATAAATGATACATAGAAACCAGTTTGGCAACCCATAGGACTTAAATCAACAACTTTGTCACTATGATTTCTAATATTTTCAGCCATTAAATGTTCTAATGAATGTAGTCCGGGCATATCCATATGTTCTTTGTTTGGTTGTTTGAAACGAATGTCGTATTTGTGAATGACATCTCCGTTTAATCCTTCCATCGTTCCCGCTAATCTAATAAATGGGGCAACCACTTTAGTATGATCTAAATTGAAACTTTCAACATTCATTTTTGTCATTTTGAATTTCCTCCTATTAACTACTCAAAACTATAAAACGCTTATGATTTGTTGCATTATAAAACTTAAGTTTGTTGTAAGTTGTGTTTCTAACAATACTTAAATTGTAACAATAGGGCTTATGTTTTACAATTTGAAACTGTTTTATAAATTTATGAAAGGCTTTTAGTTATTAGAAAATTTTGTAAATAAAGAAAAACTAGATGACATCATGAGATAAAACCGATAGAATAAGTAATAATTCATTTTGAAAGAACAAAATATTGTGGATGATTAAAATGAGTGTAGGGTAAAAGGGAGATAGTAAAAAATGAGTGAAAAACAACAAATTCTCGATTATATAGAAACAAATAAATATAGTTATATCGAAATCAGTCATAGAATTCATGAACGTCCTGAACTTGGTAATGAAGAAATATTTGCGTCTCGAACTTTAATAGATCGTTTGAAAGAGCATGATTTTGAAATTGAAACCGAGATTGCTGGGCATGCAACTGGGTTTATAGCGACATATGATTCAGGTCTTGACGGGCCAGCTATAGGTTTTTTAGCAGAATACGATGCTTTGCCAGGGTTGGGTCATGCTTGTGGTCATAATATCATTGGAACTGCAAGTGTGCTTGGTGCAATTGGTTTGAAGCAAGTGATTGACCAAATTGGTGGTAAAGTAGTCGTTCTTGGATGTCCAGCTGAAGAAGGTGGGGAAAATGGTAGCGCTAAAGCTTCTTATGTCAAGGCTGGTGTGATTGATCAAATAGACATTGCCTTAATGATTCATCCGGGAAATGAAACTTATAAAACGATTGATACTTTGGCAGTGGATGTTTTAGATGTTAAATTTTACGGAAAAAGTGCTCATGCCTCTGAAAATGCAGATGAAGCGTTAAATGCATTAGACGCTATGATTAGTTATTTTAATGGTGTAGCACAACTACGACAACATATTAAAAAAGATCAACGTGTGCATGGTGTGATTTTAGATGGCGGGAAAGCAGCTAATATTATTCCAGACTATACACATGCTCGTTTTTATACTAGAGCAATGACGCGTAAAGAATTGGATATATTAACAGAAAAAGTAAATCAAATCGCACGTGGAGCTGCGATACAGACTGGTTGTGATTATGAATTTGGTCGAATTCAAAACGGTGTGAATGAATTCATTAAAACGCCGAAATTAGATGATTTATTTGCTAAATATGCTGAAGAAGTTGGTGAAGCAGTTATTGATGATGATTTTGGTTATGGCTCTACGGATACAGGGAACGTAAGTCATGTTGTGCCAACAATACATCCTCATATTAAAATAGGATCACGTAATTTAGTAGGACATACGCATAGATTTAGAGAAGCGGCTGCGAGTGTACATGGTGATGAAGCATTAATTAAAGGCGCTAAAATAATGGCGTTGATGGGGTTAGAGTTAATTACAAATCAAGACGTTTATCAAGACATTATTGAAGAGCATGCGCATTTGAAAGGGAATGGGAAGTAATGACAAATAATGGTAATGAGCCGAACTTAACGTTAAGTGATTTATATGACAAAGATGTTGTCTATACGTCAAGACCTTCGTATATATCGAATCCATGGTTGAAACCGGACGAACATCAATCTAATTTTTTAACTGGTAGGGAGTTATTAATAGCAAATCAATTACCTGTTATTGTTCACGAAGCTAGTGCGACAGACAAATTGCATCAGCTATTTCAAGTTATTGGTAAGGAAGTACCGAACTCAATTTATACATTTAACAATCAGCAATCTTACGAAAACTTGATCAAACAATTGGCACATAAGGAAAATAAAAAGATTTATTTTCAATATATTCATGATGAAACAATCTTGAATCAGCAATATTATGCATTAGATAAAACGTTATTTGTTGCTTTAAATAATAAAGCAAGAATACCTGAATGGACAAATGGGAAGTTTTTACCAAAAAGAAAAGTTGTAAAAATTGAGCAATTCGAAAACGAGATTAAGAATTGGGAATTCCCGTTAGTAATTAAGCCGGGAGATGATCTTCCGACAGCAGGTGGCTATGGCGTTATGATTTGTTATCATGATGCAGATTTACAAAAAGCGATAACGCGTATTAAAGAGGCAACTGCTGAAACGAATTCGCTTATTATCGAACAGAAGATTGAAGAAAAAGCGAATTATTGCGTTCAGTTTGCATACTCGGAATCGCTAGGCATTCAATATCTTGGTGCGGCAACGCAATTAACGGATAAGTACGGATTTTATAACGGAAATGAAAATACTACTAATGTACCAGAGCACGTTATAGAAGCAGGTAGACAAATTATGGAAAACGGTGTGAATCAAGGATTCTTTGGTGTAGCTGGTTTTGACCTACTCGTCGATGAGGATGATAACGTTTATGCGATTGATTTAAACTTTAGACAAAATGGTTCAACGAGCATGTTATTACTTGCTAACGAGTTGAATTCAGGATATCAAAAGTTTTATAGTTATCATTCAAAAGGTGATAACACACATTTCTTCAATACGATTTTGAAATATGTCAAAGAAGGTAGTTTATACCCGTTATCTTATTATGATGGTGATTGGTACGGTGAAGATAAAGTTAAATCAAGGTTTGGCTGTATTTGGCATGGTGATTCAAAAGAAACAGTACTGGAGAATGAACGCGCATTTTTAGCTGAACTTGAACACTATTAGAGTTCGGAACATAAGGCGCTACAATGTTGTGTTGCCAGTAGTTGACTGAATATGCGTTTGTAACAAGCTTTTTTCGATTCTAGTCAACAGTAATTAAATTTATGATATGGCAATACTTTGTAATACTAATATTAAATGGCGACTTTTATTTCACTATGTTATAAGAGTTGCCATTTTGTTGATAAAGGTATACTAAAGGTTATCGTTTTGAAATTTTTAGTAACTAGATATGTTTCGTGTTATAGACCGAATTTGTGTATACGTAAAATTTAATGCTATTGAATTTTTAAAATGAAAAACATGACATTAAATTGAATTCATAATATGTCTAATTGACTAACTTGTTGGAGTCATTTACTATTTTATGTATGACATATTTTAAAAAGTGAGGGTCAAGCATGTCTTATAAAGCATATCCATTCTTTAGAGATATATTAATAAATGAATGTATTTATTTCGCCTCTAAAAATAAAAAACTAGTACGCCTAAATTATAAAAGTGAAGCGTATGTAGGCGTTTGGACAGAAGAAAGTGTGGCCGTATCATTTTTAACAAGTCGTGATATTCCATTTGATAAAGTTGTAAAAATGGACGTTGATCGTTTTGCTACTTATGAATTAGATGAATTGTTTGATGAACAAGACCATATTATTATGAATCAAACAATGGAAGAAGAAGGGCATCTACTAAACGTTGTAGCTGTTACACAAGAAGTGATGACGGAATTAGATAAAATTAGAATCAAAGAATTTGTCCAAGATGTAGCGAAATATGATGAAGTATACGGCTTAACTAAAAAAGGTAGTAAGCAGTTTATTCTCATTAGTGAAAATGATAGCGACGAAAAAAAGCCGCATATTATGCCTGTATGGAGTATTAAAAACAGAGCGTTAAAAGTTCGAGATGAAGATTTTGAAGAGTGTGATTTAATTACGATTGAAGGTTCTGTTTTCGGAGAATGGCTAGATGA
Source organism: Staphylococcus sp. EG-SA-18 (assembly GCF_017151825.1). Lineage (NCBI taxonomy): Bacteria > Bacillati > Bacillota > Bacilli > Caryophanales > Staphylococcaceae > Staphylococcus > Staphylococcus sp. EG-SA-18. The sequence goes on along the minus strand of NZ_JACYVY010000002.1, from coordinate 45,028 downwards.
ACTTAGAGATGATCATAAAGCCGTTGCGATAGATTTAAAAACTGGCGTGGTTGGTACAATTGTTTCAGCGCAAAAATTGTCTAATGAACTTACATTTTAATTGAATTGAGTTGTAAGTAATTAAGTGATAATAAATGGAACAATACGTATTCAAAACACTTAGACCATAAAATAAAAGGCCATTTATATAGCGTTTATTTAAAACAACGCGCATATAAATGGTCTTTTTCTATTTTTCTAAATATAATGCACCAATAGCACCTGAAAATGCGCCGTTTTCAACATAGTACGGTTTGCAACCGCGTAACACAGTATAATCTTCCACAACTTTGCGTAATAAAGCGTTATTATGAAATGAAGAACCGATATAAACGATATTTTCAGTTTTAAATTCACGTGCAACAGTAATGGCCATTGTCGTAACAACTTCGCCAACGACACCAATAACGGCTGCTAATTTATTGCTAGGTGTAAAATCAGCATCTAAATGATGTAGTACATGACCAAAATTAGCTGCTGTTAAATCACCGGGAATGGGTGGTTCGGTATCTTTATAAATATGTCTAACCTTTAAATCGATAGTGTTACGATCACCGTGTTGTGCCATGTCAGTTAACTGTTTATAATCAGTGATTTGACTTAGTAAATAACCGAGTCCTTGAATCATGCCTCCACCTGTACCGATACCGCCTACACGACGTTGTGATTGGCCGTCGAAATAATGTAGTGACGTACCGGTACCAACATTTGCAAAAATATAATCTGCTAAGTCATGGCCTTGCTCTTTTAACAAAATACCTAGTCCTTGAGATGCAGCATCAAACTCTACAAAAATTTGTGCAGGAATGTTGATGTTTTCAGCAATGACACCTGCATTACCTCCAGTTAAGCATAATTTTTCAATTTGCTGTTGGTTTAACCATTCCACAACTTGATCAATATTTTTAGTTAATTCAGTTTTAAAAGTACGTTGGTTATCTTGCTCTTGAACGATTTTAATTAGTGTACCGCCAGCGTCAATGCCAACTTTCATAAGATTCCCACCTCATTATTAATGTCTATCCTTAAATAATAGTATAGTAAAATGACTAAAAAACAAGTAATAATAGTAATTATTAACAAATTTGATGCCATTGTATTTCAACATTGTAAGCGTATCGCAATTAATGTATTACAAACGTAGACGTTAAGTTATATATATTATTTTCTAGGAATTTTGAAGTTGTATAGGATTGTTAGTTAGTGACGCAATATTAAAAGTAGTTCGTACGCAGTGTATTTGTAAGTCTCTGATTAAAATGATAAGTAATGAGGAGTAGCACATTAATTTTAAAATTCAAAAAATATAAATAAGTAATTTATTTAACTTAGAGCAAATAATGGTATCGTAGTGAAATAATAGGTAAAATAATATGGGGATTCATGCTTCATATATAAAAAGATAGGGGTTAAATATATGGCTAAAGAACTTTGTTTTGAAGGTATCACTTTAAAAGCATTTGATGAACAATATCGTTCAGCAATTAATGATTTTGACTTGAATGAAAGACAACAAATATATTCATCTTTACCTAAAGAAGTTATTGATGATGCAATTAATGATGCTGATAGGATTGCTAACGTAGCAATAAACGATAAAAATGAAGTGGTGGGCTTTTTTGTATTACATCGTTACTATCAGCATGAAGGTTATGATACACCTGAAAATGTCGTTTATATTCGTTCATTATCGATTAATGAAAAATATCAAGGTTTTGGATATGGCACGAAAATAATGATGTCATTGCCGCAATATGTTCAAGGTGTATTTCCTGATTTTAATCATCTATATCTAGTAGTAGATGCGGAAAATGACAATGCTTGGAACCTTTACGAACGTGCTGGATTCATGCATACAGCGACTAAAGAAGAAGGACCAATTGGCAAAGAACGACTATATTACTTGGACTTAGATTCAAAACATGTTTCGTCATTAAAGCTTGAAGAAGAAAGTCGTTCAGAAGTGACCAATGTACATATCATTAATTTAATGATTGATGGCCAAAAGGTTGGCTTTATCGCATTGGAGCAGATTGGTGAACGCATGAACATTGCTGCTATTGAAGTGGATAAATCATATCGCTTTAATGGTATTGGTTCAAGTGCGCTGCGACAATTGCCAACTTACTTAAGAAAAAACTATGACAACCTTAATGTGATTACGATGATTCTGTTTGGAGAGAATAATGATTTTAAACCATTATGTCTAAATAGTAATTTCGTTGAAATCGAACAAACTGATGATTATGTCGTTTTTGAAAAATATTTAAATTACTAACAGTGATTGCGAAATATGATATTGTCATTTATAATTTAGTTTTGTTACTATATATAAATGAATTCAGACGTATAAATTTAGATTATATCCTTCGAAAGGAAGTATTGGGCAATGAAAATTCAAGATTATACAAAACAAATGGTTGATGAAAAATCATTTATTGATATGGCTTATACATTATTGAATGATAAAGGCGAAACAATGAACTTATATGATATCATCGATGAATTTAGAGCGTTAGGTGATTATGAGTACGAAGAAATTGAAAATCGTGTTGTACAATTTTACACGGATTTAAACACAGATGGTCGTTTTTTAAATGTTGGAGAAAATTTATGGGGATTACGTGATTGGTATTCGGTAGATGATATTGAAGAGAAAATCGCACCAACTATTCAAAAATTCGATATTCTGGATGCAGATGATGAAGAAGATCAAAACTTAAAATTATTGGGCGAAGATGAAATGGATGACGACGATGATATTCCAGCTCAAACAGATGATCAAGAAGAACTAAATGATCCAGAAGATGAGCAGGTTGAAGAAGAAATCAATCATTCGGATATAGTCATTGAAGAAGATGAAGATGAACTAGACGAAGACGAAGAAGTGTTTGAAGACGAAGAAGACTTCAACGATTAATTTTTTGTTTGACTTTTAGTTGAAAGATGATAAAATTTTATTCGGGCTCCTTTAAATAGGACACGTGTATAAAATTTATACGCTCCCCTTACAGAATTTGTGAGAGGGAGCGTTTTTTTATTTAATTGAGTAAATCAAGAAATGATAACGCAAAAATCAAAGTTGTAAATGATATACATAGTGACATAGCAGTATGGAAACGGTAAGTAAACAGAATTTAATTTTGTCGAATTCGACAAATAAACAACTTGAATGAGCTTGCTTTAATGTTATGTTTTACGTAATTTTTACAATTGATGAGGAAGCATTCCCTTTAATAATTAGGAGGTCAAGACATGACAAAATTTATTTTTGTAACAGGTGGCGTAGTTTCATCATTAGGGAAGGGTATTACAGCATCTTCTCTAGGTAGATTATTAAAAGATAGAGGTCTAAATGTAACAATTCAAAAATTCGATCCATACTTAAATGTTGACCCAGGTACAATGAGTCCTTATCAACATGGTGAAGTATTCGTAACGGATGATGGTGCAGAAACTGACCTAGACTTAGGACATTACGAAAGATTTATCGATATTAATTTAAACAAGTTTTCAAATGTGACAGCCGGTAAAGTGTATTCACACGTATTGAAAAAAGAACGTCGTGGTGATTACTTAGGTGGAACAGTTCAAGTTATTCCGCATATTACAAATGAAATTAAAGAACGTTTATTACTTGCAGGGGAAAGTACGAATGCAGACGTTGTTATCACTGAAATTGGCGGTACAACAGGTGATATTGAGTCATTACCGTTTATTGAAGCGATTCGTCAAATTCGTAGCGATTTAGGTAGAGAAAATGTTATGTATGTTCACTGTACATTACTGCCTTATATTAAAGCTGCTGGAGAAATGAAAACGAAGCCAACACAACATAGTGTTAAAGAATTACGAGGCTTAGGTATTCAACCAGACTTAATCGTTGTAAGAACTGAATATGAAATGACACAAGATTTAAAAGATAAAATTGCATTATTCTGTGACATTAATAAAGAAAGTGTTATTGAATGTCGTGATGCAGACTCTTTATACGAAATTCCATTACAATTAAGCCAACAAAATATGGATGATATCGTTATTAAACGTTTACAATTAAACGCGAAATATGAAACACAGCTTGATGAATGGAAACAGTTGTTAGATATCGTTAATAATTTAGATGGTAAAATTACAATTGGTTTAGTAGGTAAATATGTTAGCTTACAAGATGCATATTTATCAGTTGTTGAATCATTGAAACATGCTGGATATCCTTTTGCCAAAGATATTGACATTAGATGGATTGATTCAAGTGAAGTAACAGATGAAAATGCAGCCGAATACCTTGCAGATGTCGACGGTATTTTAGTACCAGGTGGATTTGGTTTCCGTGCAAGTGAAGGTAAAATTAGTGCAATTAAGTATGCTAGAGAAAACAATGTACCATTCTTTGGTATTTGTTTAGGAATGCAACTTGCAACAGTTGAATTTTCAAGAAACGTATTAGGCCTTGAAGGCGCACATTCAGCTGAATTAGACCCAGCAACACCATACCCAATTATAGATTTATTACCAGAACAAAAAGATATCGAAGATTTAGGTGGTACATTACGCTTAGGCTTATATCCATGTTCAATTAAAGAAGGCACATTGGCACAAGATGTTTATGGTAAAGCGGAAATTGAAGAAAGACATCGTCATCGTTATGAATTTAATAATGACTATAGAGAACAATTAGAAGCAAATGGTATGGTAATTTCTGGTACAAGTCCAGATGGACGTTTAGTAGAAATGGTAGAGATTCCGACAAATGATTTCTTTATTGCTTGTCAATTCCACCCAGAATTCTTATCTAGACCAAATCGTCCGCACCCGATTTTTAAATCATTTATTGAAGCTTCGTTAAAATATCAACAAAATAAATAAATTTGCTAATAAAACCGGTACTTTCATTGTTAAACATTGAAAGTACCGGTTTTTCATATAATTTTAATATTATGTTAGTGACAAGGTATGAAATAACAATAGTGACTTTTATAATTCTAAGTCTCTTGTCATTTCAATCATTTGTGTATAAATGTCATAGTATACATAATTCAATGCCATCGCATGTGGTTGGACAATCTTATCGTAATCTTCAGTGTAGACTATAGGTCTTGGTGTAGATAAATCGATAAAATGTACGAGATGATCAGGGAAATCATCTGTTTTAGGTTTGTTGCTTATTAAGACCACATCGATATCTAAGTCGATAAGTTTTTGAATATCTAATGCAACTTGATCATTATAAAATGGTGCGAATAATAATACACGATCAGTTGAGTCAATTTCTTTAAAGTCTTTAATAGCGTCAAGTTTTCGGCTAGATTTTAAACGCTCATCACTATGTAGAATGAAACTTTCGAAAAACTGTAAATCATCATAACCTTTTACATAAACATAACCTTCGCCACCAATTGCTTGAATTAAACATTGGGCGGCCATTTGAATTTCTAAAGATTGTTTTTCTAGCCTATTAAAGATACCTATTAGTTGTGTGTTTAAGATTTTTGACATCTTTATCCTCCAATCTACTTATAAAATATTGTAATTAATGACTACATATTATGCAACGGCTTAAATTGTATAAAAATGTATACGTTTGCATTTAGTATAACTATCGCATTTTTCAAAAAATACACATTTAATCTGCAGTATTTCAATGCATTGACGCTATTTTTTTGATATAATTACTTTGAAAAATACGTGCGTAAGCACTCAAGGAGGAACTTTCATGCCTTTAGTTTCAATGAAAGAAATGTTAATTGATGCAAAAGAAAATGGTTATGCGGTAGGTCAATACAATATTAATAACCTAGAATTCACTCAAGCAATTTTAGAAGCGTCACAAGAAGAAAACGCACCTGTAATTTTAGGTGTTTCTGAAGGTGCTGCTCGTTACATGAGCGGTTTCTACACAATTGTTAAAATGGTTGAAGGGTTAATGCATGACTTAAACATCACTATTCCTGTAGCAATCCATTTAGACCATGGTTCAAGCTTTGAAAAATGTAAAGAAGCTATCGATGCTGGTTTCACATCAGTAATGATCGATGCTTCACACAGCCCATTCGAAGAAAACGTAGCAACAACTAAAAAAGTTGTTGAATACGCTCATGAAAAAGGTGTTTCTGTAGAAGCTGAATTAGGTACTGTTGGTGGACAAGAAGATGATGTTGTAGCAGACGGCATCATTTATGCTGATCCTAAAGAATGTCAAGAACTAGTTGAAAAAACTGGTATCGATGCATTAGCGCCAGCATTAGGTTCAGTTCATGGTCCATACAAAGGTGAACCAAAATTAGGATTCAAAGAAATGGAAGAAATCGGTTTATCAACTGGTTTACCATTAGTATTACACGGTGGTACTGGTATCCCAACTAAAGATATCCAAAAAGCAATTCCATTTGGTACAGCTAAAATTAACGTAAACACTGAAAACCAAATCGCTTCAGCAAAAGCAGTTCGTGACGTTTTAAATAACGACAAAGAAGTTTACGATCCTCGTAAATACTTAGGACCTGCACGTGAAGCTATCAAAGAAACAGTTAAAGGTAAAATTAAAGAGTTCGGTACTTCAAACCGCGCTAAATAATTAATATTTAGTCTTTAAGTTATTAATAACGTAGGGATATTAATTTTAAAAGAAGCAGACAAAATGGTGTTTGCTTCTTTTTTATGTTGTATAAGTAATAAATAAAACAGTTTGATTTTAAAATGAAAGCGTAAAAATGGTAAAATATATCAAAATTGATTGTGATATAATTATAAGGAAAATGAGCAATTTATGAAAAAAGTTTACGTGAAAACCGTAGAATTAAAACTAAATAATTGTCAAAACAACGTCAATATTTAGTTGAATAATCAGACTTTAGACCATGGTCAAGTGGGGAAGAACAGCATATATTAGTAAAGGTGAATGATTTGTTATTAATCAATCGAAAATAGAAAGACAAGATTTTAACGATTAAAATAAACTATTTTACAAATAAAGTAAAATTAATTTATAATGCTAATAATGCAAAAAATTAAAAAGTAATGGACAAAGGAGATAAATGATATGGCTCAAGAGGTAATAAAAATAAGAGGTGGACGCACACTAAATGGGGAAGTTAATATCAGTGGCGCGAAAAACAGTGCTGTAGCTATCATTCCTGCAACATTATTAGCTCAAGGACATGTGAAATTAGAAGGGTTACCGCAAATCTCTGATGTTAAAACTTTAGTGAGTTTATTAGAAGATTTAAATATTAAGGCATCACTAAATGGTATGGAATTAGAAGTTGATACAACTGAAATACAAAATGCTGCATTACCAAATAATAAAGTTGAATCATTACGTGCTTCATACTATATGATGGGTGCCATGTTAGGTAGATTTAAAAAATGTGTGATTGGTTTACCGGGAGGATGTCCACTTGGGCCACGTCCAATTGATCAACATATTAAAGGATTTAAAGCTTTAGGTGCTGAAATTGATGAATCAAGTACGACATCAATGAAAATCGAAGCTAAAGAGTTAAAAGGTGCACATATTTTTCTAGATATGGTTAGCGTAGGTGCAACAATTAACATTATGCTAGCTGCAGTTTATGCAACAGGACAAACTGTAATTGAAAATGCTGCTAAAGAACCGGAAGTAGTTGATGTTGCTAACTTCTTAACAAGTATGGGAGCTAATATTAAGGGAGCGGGTACATCAACAATTAAAATCAATGGCGTCAAAGAATTACATGGTTCTGAGTATCAAGTTATACCTGATAGAATTGAAGCAGGCACATATATGTGTATCGCTGCAGCATGTGGAGAAAATGTTATATTAAATAATATTGTTCCGAAACATGTAGAAACATTAACTGCTAAATTTAGTGAATTAGGTGTGAATGTTGATGTAAGAGACGAAAGAATTCGCATCAATAATAATGCGCCATATCAATTTGTTGATATTAAAACACTAGTATATCCAGGTTTTGCTACTGATTTGCAACAGCCTATTACACCATTATTATTTATGGCAAATGGTCCTTCATTTGTAACTGATACGATTTATCCGGAGCGTTTTAAACATGTTGAAGAATTAAAGCGCATGGGTGCAAATATTGAAGTTGACGAAGGCACAGCAACGATAAAGCCATCAACATTACATGGTGCTGAAGTTTATGCTAGCGATTTAAGAGCAGGAGCTTGTTTAATTATTGCTGGTTTAATTGCTGAGGGTGTAACTACAATTTACAATGTAAAACATATTTATAGAGGTTATACAGATATTGTAGAACACTTAAAAGCTTTAGGTGCAGATATTTGGACGGAAACTGTATAGATTTATCTTGTTTTGTGGTATAATAATTATACTGATTAAAAAAGGGTGTTCGTTTACATTCTAAATTTATTGATGAGAGGTGAAGATGATGGAAGTATGTCCGTATCTCGAAGAAACTTTTAAAATACTTGGTAGAAGTTGGAATGGATTAATCATTAATTATCTCTCAAGATGTAATGACTGTTCAGCACACTTTTCCGATATGAAAAGAGATTTGAAAACAATAACACCACGTGCTTTAAGTCTTAAGTTGTCAGAGCTTGCACAATGGGAGTTAGTTGAGAAGCAAATCATTTCTACGAGTCCAGTACAAATTATTTATGTGCTAACTGAAAAAGGTAAAGCGTTAGCAGAGGCTTTACATCCAATTGAAGCATGGGCGCAATCATATGTCGATTTAACAGATCAACGTACTGCTAAATAATTACATGACGTTTAAACATAGCATTGATTATAACTATTTCTAAGTCTTCGCATTATTTGCGATGATGTGGGAATAGTTATTTTTATTTAAAAATATAAAAAAATAGATGCAGCAAAATTTTAAAGCATTTTATTTTGAACATATTAAAAGGGAGCGTATCATAATGGAATGTAATGTTTATATCGTATGCATTACGGATAAATAATATATAAATCATTCTTGAGGAGTGAAAGAATAATGAGAGACTACACAAAGCAATACATTAATGGCGAATGGGTAGAAAGTAATAGTAATGAAACGATAGAAGTTATAAATCCAGCAACCGAAGAAGTAATCGGGAAAGTTGCTAAAGGCAATAAAGCTGATGTTGATAAAGCTGTCGAGGCGGCAGACAATGTTTATTTAGAGTTCCGTCATACATCTGTGAAAGAAAGACAAGCGTTATTAGATAAAATTGTAAAAGAATATGAAAACAGAAAAGACGATATTGTACAAGCTATTACGGATGAATTAGGTGCTCCTTTATCATTATCTGAGCGTGTCCATTATCAAATGGGACTAAACCATTTTGTTGCAGCGAGAGACGCATTAGATAACTACGAATTTGAAGAACGCCGCGGAGATGATTTAGTTGTTAAAGAAGCAATCGGTGTATCTGGCTTAATTACACCGTGGAACTTCCCTACAAACCAAACATCATTAAAATTAGCAGCAGCATTTGCGGCTGGTAGTCCAGTTGTACTTAAACCATCTGAAGAAACACCATTTGCAGCTGTTATTTTAGCTGAGATTTTTGATAAAGTCGGTGTTCCTAAAGGTGTATTTAACCTTGTTAATGGTGATGGTGCTGGCGTTGGGAATCCTTTATCTGAGCATCCTAAAGTACGCATGATGTCATTTACAGGATCAGGCCCTACTGGTTCTAAAATTATGGAAAAAGCTGCTAAAGATTTTAAAAAGGTATCATTAGAGCTTGGTGGCAAATCACCATACATCGTCCTAGATGACGTAGATATTAAAGAAGCGGCTAAAGCAACAACAGGCAAAGTTGTTAATAATACTGGTCAAGTATGTACAGCTGGTACACGAGTTTTAGTGCCTAAAAAAATTAAAGATGCATTCTTAGCTGAATTAAAAGAACAATTTAGCCAAGTGCGTGTCGGTAATCCAAGAGAAGATGGTACACAAGTAGGCCCTATCATTAGTAAAAAACAATTTGATCAAGTACAAAATTATATTAATAAAGGTATTGAAGAAGGTGCTGAATTATTTTATGGTGGTCCTGGTAAACCAGAAGGACTTGAAAAAGGATACTTTGCACGTCCGACAATTTTTATTAATGTGGATAATCAAATGACGATAGCACAAGAAGAAATTTTTGGGCCAGTAATGTCAGTTATCACTTATAACGATTTAGATGAAGCGATTCAAATTGCAAATGATACAAAATATGGTTTGGCAGGATATGTTATTGGTAAGGACAAAGAAACATTGCATAAAGTAGCTCGTTCTATTGAAGCAGGTACAGTAGAAATAAACGAAGCAGGTAGAAAGCCAGATTTACCATTTGGTGGCTATAAACAATCTGGTTTAGGTCGTGAATGGGGCGATTATGGTATTGAAGAGTTCTTAGAAGTGAAATCTATAGCTGGATATTTTAAATAAATTTGATTTTTGAATTAAAAATCGCAATAAAACAGTGCACATGACTAATTAAGTTTTGTGTACTGTTTTAATTTTGCAATTTTTATAAATAGATTTTGTAATTAAAATAAAAATTTGCTATAGTTATTCATGTATTTAAAAGGTTGGGGATTAGCATAATGGGATTGTGCTAGCACAGTTATTTATGCATTGTCATGCCTATCTATTACTTACTAACTAAAAAATAATGAAATGGGTGTAAACTATATGCCTGAAAGAGAACGTACATCTCCTCAGTATGAATCATTCCACGAATTGTACAAGAACTATACTACCAAGGAACTCACTCAAAAAGCTAAAACTCTTAAGTTGACGAACTATAGTAAATTAAATAAAAAAGAACTTGTTCTAGCTATTATGGAAGCACAAATGGAAAAAGATGGTAACTATTATATGGAAGGTATCTTAGATGATATACAACCAGATGGTTATGGTTTTTTAAGAACAGTGAACTATTCTAAAGGGGAAAAAGATATTTATATATCTGCTAGCCAAATTCGTCGTTTTGAAATTAAACGTGGGGATAAAGTAACTGGGAAAGTTAGAAAACCTAAAGATAACGAAAAATATTATGGCTTATTACAAGTTGACTTTGTCAATGACCATAACGCAGAAGAAGTGAAGAAACGTCCGCATTTCCAAGCTTTGACACCACTTTATCCAGATGAGCGTATTAAATTAGAGACAGAAACACAAAATTATTCAACGCGCATCATGGATTTAGTAACACCGATTGGTTTAGGTCAACGTGGTTTAATAGTGGCGCCACCTAAAGCAGGTAAAACATCGTTATTAAAAGAAATAGCGAATGCAATCAGTACGAACAAACCAGATGCAAAGCTATTTATTTTGTTAGTTGGCGAGCGTCCTGAAGAGGTAACAGATTTAGAACGCTCAGTAGAAGCTGCTGAAGTCGTTCATTCAACGTTTGACGAACCACCAGAACACCATGTTAAAGTAGCTGAATTATTACTTGAACGTGCAAAGCGTTTAGTAGAAATTGGGGAAGATGTCATTATTTTAATGGATTCTATAACGAGATTAGCACGCGCTTATAACTTAGTTATTCCACCAAGTGGTCGTACATTATCAGGTGGTTTAGATCCTGCATCTTTACACAAACCAAAAGCATTCTTCGGTGCAGCGAGAAATATTGAAGCGGGTGGAAGTTTAACAATACTTGCAACTGCATTAGTTGATACGGGTTCACGTATGGACGATATGATTTACGAAGAATTTAAAGGAACAGGTAACATGGAGTTACATTTAGATCGTAAATTGTCTGAACGTCGTATCTTCCCTGCAATTGAAATTGGCAGAAGTTCAACGCGTAAAGAAGAATTGTTGATAAGTAAATCTGAATTAGACACATTATGGCAATTAAGAAATCTATTCACTGACTCAACTGACTTTACTGAAAGATTTATTCGCAAACTTAAAAGGTCTAAGAATAATGAAGATTTCTTCAAGCAGCTACAAAAGTCTGCAGAAGAAAGTACTAAAACGGGTCGACCTATAATTTAATAAACATTATATAGGGGCTTGCGTTTTGAATTAATTACCTTTATAATTACACAGTATTGGGTAAAAACTCACAAATAACTCTGTTCCAGATGGTTCAGGGCAAAGGAGCTGAAAATAATGAAACAAGGAATTCATCCTGAGTATCACCAAGTAATCTTTTTAGATACTACTACAAACTTCAAATTCTTAAGCGGTTCTACAAAAACATCTTCAGAAATGATGGAGTGGGAAGATGGAAAAGAATACCCAGTTATTCGTTTAGATATTTCATCTGATTCACATCCATTCTACACTGGACGTCAAAAATTCGCTGCTGCGGATGGACGTGTGGAACGTTTCAACAAAAAGTTTGGTCTTAAATCAAACAACTAATATAGTAATCGTTAAGCTGTCTGCATCCTATAATGGAATTGTAGACAGCTTTTTTATTTATAAGCGTAGTAAGGGTATATACTTATGACTGTGTTCAAAGAAGTGACTCAATACCATGTTGTTAATACATAATGATAAATTTCCCCCTTTATTAAAGTTTGTATTGAGTAGAAACACCGCACGAATAAGAAGCAACAAATTAGAATAGCTGTATATAAATATGCAAGACAAATTTATAAAATAATTGTTCATGTACAATATCGATATAATTATGAAAAAGACATTTATGAATATTTGAAATATGATATAATAAAGCGATTATGTTTTGAAAAAGGTGGAACTCTCAATGTATGAAACTTACCATTCCGGTTGGATAGAATGTATTACAGGTAGTATGTTTAGCGGTAAATCCGAAGAACTAATAAGACGTCTAAGAAGGGGTATATACGCTAAACAAAAAGTCGTTGTATTTAAACCGGCGATTGATGATCGATATCATAAAGAAAAAGTGGTCTCTCATAATGGTAATGCCATTGAAGCGATTAATATTTCTAAAGCAAGTGAAATTATGACGCACGACTTAACTAATGTTGATGTTATAGGAATAGACGAAGTGCAATTTTTTGACGATGAAATTGTAAGTATAGTAGAAAAACTATCAGCAGATGGACACCGTGTTATTGTTGCTGGATTAGATATGGATTTTAGGGGCGAACCGTTCGAACCAATGCCTAAATTGATGGCTGTCAGTGAACAAGTAACGAAACTTCAAGCAGTTTGTGCTGTTTGTGGTTCTTCATCTAGTAGAACGCAACGATTAATAAATGGTAAACCAGCTAAAATCGATGATCCGATTATCTTAGTAGGTGCCAATGAAAGTTATGAGCCACGTTGTCGCGCGCACCATATCGTAGCACCTAGTGATAATAATAAGGAGGAATTATAAGTGTTTGATCAATTAGATATTGTAGAAGAAAGATACGAACAGTTAAATGAACTGTTAAGTGACCCAGATGTTGTAAATGATTCAGATAAATTACGTAAATATTCTAAAGAGCAAGCTGATTTACAAAAAACTGTAGATGTTTATCGTAACTATAAAGCTAAAAAAGAAGAATTAGCTGATATTGAAGAAATGTTAAGTGAGACTGATGATAAAGAAGAAGTAGAAATGTTAAAAGAGGAGAGTAATGGTATTAAAGCTGAACTTCCAAATCTTGAAGAAGAGCTTAAAATATTATTGATTCCTAAAGATCCTAATGATGACAAAGACGTTATTGTAGAAATAAGAGCAGCAGCAGGTGGTGATGAGGCTGCGATTTTTGCTGGTGATTTAATGCGTATGTATTCAAAGTATGCTGAATCACAAGGATTCAAAACTGAAATAGTAGAAGCGTCTGAAAGTGACCATGGTGGTTACAAAGAAATTAGTTTCTCAGTTTCTGGTAATGGCGCGTATAGTAAATTGAAATTTGAAAATGGTGCGCACCGCGTTCAACGTGTGCCTGAAACAGAATCAGGTGGACGTATTCATACTTCAACAGCTACAGTGGCAGTTTTACCAGAAGTTGAAGATGTAGAAATTGAAATTAGAAATGAAGATTTAAAAATCGACACGTATCGTTCAAGTGGTGCAGGTGGTCAGCACGTAAACACAACTGACTCTGCAGTACGTATTACCCATTTACCAACTGGTGTCATTGCAACATCTTCTGAGAAGTCTCAAATTCAAAACCGTGAAAAAGCAATGAAAGTGTTAAAAGCACGTTTATACGATATGAAAGTTCAAGAAGAACAACAAAAGTATGCGTCACAACGTAAATCAGCAGTCGGTACTGGTGATCGTTCAGAACGTATTCGAACTTATAATTATCCACAAAGCCGTGTAACAGACCATCGTATAGGTCTAACGCTTCAAAAATTAGGGCAAATTATGGAAGGCCATTTAGAAGAAATTATAGATGCACTGACTTTATCAGAGCAGACAGATAAATTGAAAGAACTTAATAATGGTGAATTATAAAGAAAAGTTAGATGAAGCAATTCATTTAACACAACAAAAAGGGTTTGAACAAACACGAGCTGAATGGTTAATGTTAGATGTATTTCAATGGACGCGTACGGACTTTGTAGTCCACATGCATGATGATATGCCGAAAGCGATGATTATGAAGTTCGACTTAGCATTACAACGTATGTTATTAGGAGAGCCTATACAGTATATAGTTGGCTTTGCCTCATTTTATGGTAGAACGTTTGATGTAAACTCAAATTGTTTGATACCAAGACCTGAAACTGAAGAAGTAATGTTGCATTTCTTACAACAGTTAGAAGATGATGCAACAATCGTAGATATCGGAACGGGTAGTGGTGTACTTGCAATTACTTTGAAATGTGAAAAGCCGGATTTAAATGTTATTGCTACTGATATTTCACTTGAAGCAATGAATATGGCTCGTAATAATGCTGAGAAGCATCAATCACAAATACAATTTTTAACAGGGGATGCATTAAAGCCCTTAATTAATGAAGATATCAAGTTGAACGGCTTGATATCTAATCCACCATATATAGATGAAAAAGATATGGTTACGATGTCTCCAACGGTTACGAGATTCGAACCACATCAGGCATTGTTTGCAGATAACCATGGATATGCTATTTATGAATCAATCATTGAAGATTTACCTCACGTTATGGAAAAAGGCAGCCCAGTTGTTTTTGAAATTGGTTACAATCAAGGTGAGGCACTTAAATCAATAATTTTAAATAAATTTCCTGACAAAAAAATCGACATTATTAAAGATATAAATGGCCACGATCGAATCGTCTCATTTAAATGGTAATTAGAAGTTATGCCTTTGCTATGATTAGTTAAGTGCATAGCTTTTTGCTTTATATTATGATAAATAAGAAAGGCGTGATTAAGTTGGATACTAAAATTTGGGATGTTAGAGAATATAATGAAGATTTACAGCAATATCCTAAAATTAATGAAATAAAAGACATTGTTTTAAACGGTGGTTTAATAGGTTTACCAACTGAAACAGTTTATGGACTTGCAGCAAATGCGACAGATGAAGAAGCTGTAGCTAAAATATATGAAGCTAAAGGCCGTCCATCTGACAATCCGCTTATTGTTCATATACACAGTAAAGGTCAATTAAAAGATTTTACATATACTTTGGATCCACGCGTAGAAAAGTTAATGCAGGCATTCTGGCCGGGCCCTATTTCGTTTATATTGCCGTTAAAGCCAGGCTATCTATGTCGAAAAGTTTCTGGAGGTTTATCATCAGTTGCTGTTAGAATGCCAAGCCATTCTGTAGGTAGACAATTATTACAAATCATAAATGAACCTCTAGCTGCTCCAAGTGCTAATTTAAGTGGTAGACCTTCACCAACAACTTTCAATCATGTATATCAAGATTTGAATGGCCGTATCGATGGTATTGTTCAAGCTGAACAAAGTGAAGAAGGATTAGAAAGTACGGTTTTAGATTGCACATCTTTTCCTTATAAAATTGCAAGACCTGGTTCTATAACAGCAGCAATGATTACAGAAATACTTCCGAATAGTATCGCCCATGCTGATTATAATGATACTGAACAGCCAATTGCACCAGGTATGAAGTATAAGCATTACTCACCCAATACACCACTTACAATTATTACAGATATTGAGAGCAAAATTGGAAATGACGGTAAAGATTGGTCTTCTATAGCTTTTATTGTGCCGAGTAATAAGGTGGCGTTTATACCAAGTGAAGCGCAATTCATTCAATTATGTCAGGATGACAATGATGTTAAACAAGCAAGTCATAATCTTTATGATGTGTTACATTCACTTGATGAAAATGAAAATATTTCAGCGGCGTATATATACGGCTTTGAGCTGAATGATAATACAGAAGCAATTATGAATCGCATGTTAAAAGCTGCAAGTAATCACATTATTAAAGGATGTGAACTATGAAGATTTTATTCGTTTGTACAGGTAACACATGTCGTAGCCCATTAGCGGAAAGTATTGCAAAAGAGGTTATGCCAAATCATCAATTTGAATCAAGAGGTATATTCGCTGTGAACAATCAAGGTGTTTCGAATTATGTTGAAGACTTAGTTGAAGAACATCATTTAGCTGAAACGACCTTATCGCAACAATTTACTGAAGCAGATTTGAAAGCAGATATTATTTTGACGATGTCGTATTCGCACAAAGAATTAATAGAGGCACACTTTGGTTTGCAAAATCATGTTTTCACATTGCATGAATATGTAAAAGAAGCAGGAGAAGTTATAGATCCATACGGTGGAACAAAAGAAATGTATGTACATACCTATGAAGAACTTGTAAGTTTAATTTTAAAATTAAAAGATATTATTTGCTAGTAGGAATTCTGTATAATTAGTATATGTTAACAGTTAAATAAGTTATAATAGAGGAGTGTAGCACTTTGCTATATTCCTTTTTTATTTTTAGGAAGGGTGGGCTTTTATGAAAGATTTGACAATGTTATTAGACGAATTAAAAGATATGTCCTTTTTTAATAAAGGAGATATATGTTTAATTGGATGTTCAACATCGGAAGTCATTGGCGAAAAAATAGGGACTGTCGGTTCGATGGAAGTTGCAGAAACTATTTTTAATGCATTAGATGTTGTGAGTAAAGAGACAGGCGTTACTTTTGCTTTTCAAGGATGTGAACATATCAACAGAGCGATAACAATAGAAAAATCTCAGTATAATCCATTAACAATGGAAGAAGTTTCCGTCGTTCCAGATGTACATGCTGGAGGGAGTTTGGCAACATACGCTTTTCAGCATATGAAGGATCCGATCGTGGTCGAACATATTACTGTTCCTTGTGGAATTGATATTGGTCAAACGTTAATAGGCATGCATATTAAACATGTATGTGTACCTGTAAGGACCTCAGTAAAGCAAGTAGGACAGGCAATTGTAACTATTGCCACATCTAGGCCGAAAAAGATTGGTGGCGAACGTGCTAAATACCAATAAGTTTTTTTGAAAGAAGGGGAGATTTTATGTCTTATATCACCAAGCAAGATAAAGTTATCGCAGAAGCAATCGAGAGAGAATTTCAGAGACAAAATAGCAACATAGAGTTAATCGCATCGGAAAATTTTGTATCGGAAGCGGTTATGGAAGCACAAGGTTCAGTGTTGACTAATAAGTATGCTGAAGGCTATCCAGGACGCCGATATTATGGTGGCTGTGAGTTTGTAGATGTTACTGAAAGCATCGCAATTGATCGTGCTAAAGCATTGTTTGGAGCTGAACATGTCAATGTTCAACCACATTCAGGTTCACAAGCGAACATGGCTGTTTACTTAGTTGCATTAGAAATGGGCGACACAGTTTTAGGTATGAATTTGAGTCATGGTGGTCACTTGACACATGGAGCGCCTGTTAATTTTAGTGGTAAATTCTACAATTTCGTTGAATATGGAGTAGATAAAGACACAGAACGAATCAATTATGATGAAGTTCGTAAATTAGCGTTAGAGCATAAGCCTAAGCTTATTGTGGCAGGAGCATCAGCATATTCAAGAACAATTGACTTCAAAAAGTTTAAAGAAATCGCAGATGAAGTAAACGCTAAGTTAATGGTAGACATGGCACATATTGCAGGATTAGTAGCGGCAGGTTTACATCCAAATCCAGTAGAATATGCTGATTTTGTAACAACTACAACACACAAAACATTACGCGGACCACGTGGTGGTATGATTTTATGTAAGGAAGAATATAAAAAAGACATAGATAAAACAATTTTCCCTGGTATTCAAGGTGGACCTCTTGAGCATGTTATTGCAGCAAAAGCAGTTGCTTTTGGAGAAGCGTTAGAAAATAATTTCAAAACGTATCAACAACAAGTGGTTAAAAACGCAAAAGTTCTTGCAGAAGCATTAATTAATGAAGGATTTAGAATTGTTTCTGGCGGTACAGATAATCACTTAGTAGCTGTTGATGTAAAAGGGTCTATAGGACTTACTGGTAAAGAAGCTGAAGAGACTTTAGATTCAGTTGGTATCACATGTAACAAAAATACCATTCCGTTCGATCAAGAAAAACCTTTTGTAACGAGTGGTATACGTTTAGGTACACCTGCTGCAACAACGCGTGGATTTGATGAAAAAGCTTTTGAGGAAGTTGCAAAAATCATCAGTTTAGCATTGAAAAATAGTAAAGATGAAGAAAAATTACAACAAGCTAAAGAACGCGTTGCGAAATTAACAGCTGAATATCCTCTATATCAATAAACATACACAAAGATAGGAGTAATTTTTATGAGTAAAGTACACGTTTTCGATCATCCATTAATTCAACACAAACTAAGCTATATTAGAGATGTAAATACAGGTACTAAAGAATTTAGAGAACTTGTAGACGAAGTTGGTATGTTGATGGCATATGAAGTAACTAGAGACTTAGAGCTTCAGGATGTTGATATTGAAACGCCTGTAACTAAAATGACGGCTAAACGATTAGCTGGTAAAAAATTAGCTATCGTTCCAATTTTAAGAGCTGGTTTAGGTATGACTGATGGTATTTTAAGTTTAGTGCCTGCAGCCAGAGTTGGACATATCGGTTTGTATCGAGATCCCGAAACATTAAAGGCTGTAGAGTATTTTGCTAAGTTACCTCAAGATATTACTGAAAGACAAATCATTGTTGTTGATCCTATGTTAGCAACAGGCGCATCAGCAATTGAAGCTATTACTTCATTGAAGAAACGTGGCGCTAAAAATATTCGCTTCATGTGTTTAATTGCAGCACCAGAAGGCGTAGAAAAGATGCATGAAGCACATCCAGATGTAGATATTTATATTGCTGCACTTGATGAAAAGCTAAATGATAAAGCATATATCACACCAGGGTTAGGCGACGCTGGAGATAGATTGTTTGGTACTAAATAGAAGAATCGGAGATAAGTAGTTTGATGAAAAAGATTATGACCATATTTGGAACAAGACCCGAAGCCATAAAGATGGCTCCTTTAGTTAAAGCTTTGGAACAAGAAAAAATGCTCGAGCCAATTGTTGTTGTTACAGCACAGCATAGAGAAATGCTTGATTCAGTATTAAGTACCTTTGAAATCAAACCAAAATACGATTTGAATATTATGAAATCAGGACAGACACTTTCTGAGATAACTTCTAAATCAATCACTCAATTAGAACAAGTGATTCAATTAGAAAAACCAGACATGGTACTTGTACATGGTGATACGATGACGACATTTGCAGGTGGTTTAGCGGCATTTTATAACCAAGTGCCGATTGGACACGTTGAAGCAGGGCTTAGAAGTTATGATAAATATTCACCTTTTCCGGAAGAGGTGAATAGACAATTAGTTGGTGTATTAGCTGACTTACATTTTGCACCTACTAAAAATGCTGCATCGCATTTGTTAAGTGAAGGGAAATATTCAGAAAGTGTTGTTGTCACTGGTAATACTGCGATTGATGCTATGAAATATACAGTTGATGACAATTATAAATCTAACATCATGGATAAATACCATGACAAAAAATTCATTCTTATGACAGCACACCGACGAGAAAATATCGGGAAACCCATGGAAAATATATTTAAAGCGGTTAGACGCTTAATAGATGAGTATACTGATTTAGCACTGGTATATCCAATGCATAAAAACCCGAAAGTTCGAGAGGTGGCTCAAAAGATTTTAGGTAGTCATGACAGAATTGAATTGATTGAACCTTTGGACGTAGTAGATTTCCATAATTTTGCTAAAAAATCTTATTTTATTTTGACAGATTCAGGTGGAATTCAGGAAGAAGCGCCATCATTTAATAAGCCAGTTTTAGTTTTGCGAAGCGTTACAGAACGTCCTGAAGGTGTTGAAGCTGGCACATTAAAAGTCATTGGAACAAATAAGCAAAATGTGTATCAAGCTGCAAAAGAATTAATCGATGATGAGAGATTATATCATCAAATGTCTGAAGCATCTAATCCTTACGGTGATGGATTTGCTTCAGAAAGAATAGTTAATCATATTAAGTATTATTTGAATTTAATCACTGAAAAACCAAGCGATTTCTGAGGAAAATAGACTTTTTGTCTAATTGTGTCTAAATTGTGTCTAACTATGCTTATTTTTTTACAACAATTTGAATAGAATTGACACCACAAATCGCCTATATTATCATTTAGTTTGTATGAGTGGAACGGTTTTCATGATTGATATCAGTCACACGGAGGCATATAAAATGAGTCGTTTCTACAACATTTTTAAACAGTTCATTCAATATTATTTTTATCTAATAATAATATTG
Organism: Staphylococcus sp. EG-SA-18; assembly: GCF_017151825.1. Taxonomy (NCBI): domain Bacteria; kingdom Bacillati; phylum Bacillota; class Bacilli; order Caryophanales; family Staphylococcaceae; genus Staphylococcus; species Staphylococcus sp. EG-SA-18. The sequence continues at coordinate 24,338 of NZ_JACYVY010000002.1, read as the reverse complement.
GGAGGATTATACCTTTATACACACCATGCATTTATCTTAGGATTAATCATTGGTGTTACTGGTTCTGCAATCAACACATGTATTTTTGAATGCTATTTAGCTAAAGCTAAAAGACCAGACACTATGCATATTTCAACTGGAAATATGTGGCGATACTTAGTTGCAATTATTGCCTGTATGATTTGGTACCTTAATAAAGCGCATGTAAGTATCATCGGTATAATTATTGGTTTAATGATTTCATATGTTGTAGTTATCATACGTCCTTTACTAAAGGTGAGCAAATAAATTAAGAAAGAGGTGAGATTATGGATCACAAATCCCCGCTCGTGAGTTGGAATTTATTCGGTTTTGATATCGTTTTCAATTTATCAAGTATATTGATGATACTTGTTACGGCGTTTCTTGTTTTTCTACTTGCTATCATTTGTACGCGTAATTTGAAAAAAAGACCAACTGGCAAACAAAATTTCGTTGAATGGATTTTTGATTTCGTGAGGGGAATCATTGAAGGTAACATGGCTTGGAAAAAAGGTGGTCAATTCCACTTCTTAGCAGTAACGCTGATTCTGTACATTTTTATAGCTAATATGTTAGGTCTTCCGTTTTCTATAGTAACGAAAGATCACACATTGTGGTGGAAATCACCGACAGCTGATGCAACAGTGACTTTAACGTTGTCTACAACGATAATACTGTTAACTCACTTTTATGGAATTAAAATGCGTGGTACGAAACAATATCTTAAAGGTTATGTACAGCCGTTTTGGCCATTGGCAATTATTAATGTTTTCGAAGAGTTCACTTCAACATTAACGCTTGGTCTGCGTTTGTACGGTAACATATTTGCAGGTGAGATACTATTAACATTACTTGCTGGCTTATTCTTTAACGAACCAGCATGGGGTTGGATTATTAGTATCCCAGGATTAATTGTTTGGCAAGCATTTTCAATATTTGTAGGAACAATCCAAGCATATATCTTTATTATGCTTTCGATGGTTTATATGTCACATAAAGTGGCAGATGAACACTAAAAATTTCAATAATTATATACAATCACAGGAGGAAATTAAATTATGAATTTAATCGCAGCAGCAATCGCAATTGGTTTATCAGCATTAGGAGCAGGTATCGGTAACGGTTTAATCGTTTCAAGAACAGTTGAAGGTGTAGCACGTCAACCAGAAGCACGTGGTCAATTAATGGGTATCATGTTCATTGGTGTAGGTTTAGTTGAGGCATTACCTATCATCGGTGTAGTAATTGCATTCATGACATTTGCTGGATAATTAACAGATAAAAGAGGTCGGGACAAAGCGCATAGGACATAATTCATGATGCATATATAGTAATATCTTTGAACTTTATTAAATAGTTGAGATATGAATGCACCATGCCTATCGCATAAATTCAGTAGGTCCTAACCTCGTCGTTTTTTCTATATAACACTAGCGATTATTTTAATGAAAGGAGTGTCATGAACCCGTGACTGAAACAGCTAACTTATTCGTTCTTGGTGCAGCTGGAGGCGTTGAGTGGGGTACTGTGATTGTACAGGTCCTAACTTTCATCGTGTTACTTGCGTTACTTAAAAAGTTCGCATGGGGTCCATTGAAAGATGTAATGGATAAACGTGAAAGAGATATTAACAGAGATATCGATGACGCAGAACAAGCTAAGTTAAATGCACAGAAACTTGAAGAAGAAAATAAACAAAAACTTAAAGAAACACAAGAAGAAGTTCAAAAGATTTTAGAAGATGCTAAGGTTCAAGCACGTCAACAGCAAGAACAAATTATTCATGAAGCAAACGTACGTGCAAACGGTATGATTGAAACAGCACAAAGTGAAATCAATAGCCAAAAAGAACGTGCCATTGCAGATATTAATAATCAAGTATCTGAACTATCAGTGTTAATTGCTTCTAAAGTTCTTAGAAAAGAAATTTCTGAACAAGACCAAAAAGCATTGGTTGACAAGTATCTAAAAGAGGCAGGCGATAAATAATGGTAAAAGTAGCTAACAAGTATGCTAAAGCATTATTTGACGTGTCATTAGATACAAATAATTTAGAGACTATTAATGAAGAATTAACAGTTATAAATGAAGCAGTAAAAGATAAAATTGAGCAATTGAAAATGGTTGACAGTAATCCAACTCAAACAGCAGAACAACGTCGTGAGTTGATTAATGGTGTATTTACTGACATTAATCCATACATTAAAAATATGATGTACGTGTTAGCAGATAATAGACATATCTCATTAATAGCTGACGTATTCAAGGCGTTCCAAAGCTTATATAACGGACACTACAATCAAGATTTTGCAACAATTGAGTCAACATATGAATTGAGTCAAGAAGAGTTAGATAAGATTGTCAAACTAGTAACTCAACAAACGAAGTTATCTAAAGTTATTGTAGATACAAAAATTAATCCAGATTTAATTGGTGGATTTAGAGTTAAAGTCGGCACAACTGTATTAGATGGTAGTGTTAGAAATGATCTTGTCCAATTACAAAGAAAATTTAGAAGAGTTAATTAATTATAAAGAGGAGTGACATAGATGGCCATAAAAGCTGAAGAAATCAGTGCATTACTTCGCTCACAAATTGAAAATTATGAGTCAGAAATGTCCGTAACTGATGTAGGTACTGTATTACAAATTGGTGATGGTATTGCATTAATTCACGGATTAAATGACGTTATGGCTGGTGAGCTAGTAGAATTCCATAACGGCGTACTTGGTTTAGCCCAAAACCTTGAAGAGTCAAACGTGGGTGTGGTTATTTTAGGACCATACACAGGTATTACTGAAGGTGACGAAGTTAAACGTACTGGTCGTATCATGGAAGTACCAGTAGGTGAAGAACTAATCGGAAGAGTTGTTAATCCATTAGGACAACCTATTGATGGACAAGGACCGATTAACACAACTAAAACACGTCCAGTAGAGAAAAAAGCTACTGGTGTAATGGATCGTAAATCAGTAGATGAGCCATTACAAACAGGTATCAAAGCAATTGATGCTTTAGTACCAATTGGTAGAGGTCAACGTGAGTTAATCATCGGTGACCGTCAAACAGGTAAAACAACAATTGCAATTGACACAATTTTGAACCAAAAAGATCAAGGTACGATTTGTATCTATGTTGCTATTGGTCAAAAAGATTCAACAGTAAGAGCAAATGTTGAAAAGTTAAGACAAGCAGGCGCTTTAGACTACACTATTGTTGTAGCAGCATCAGCTTCTGAACCTTCTCCATTATTATATATTGCACCATATTCAGGTGTAACAATGGGTGAAGAATTCATGTTTAACGGTAAACATGTTTTAATCGTTTATGATGATTTAACTAAACAAGCAGCAGCTTATCGTGAGTTATCATTATTATTACGTAGACCTCCAGGTCGTGAAGCATACCCAGGTGACGTATTCTACTTACATAGTAGATTATTAGAAAGAGCAGCAAAATTAAACGATGACTTAGGTGGCGGTTCAATTACTGCATTACCAATTATCGAAACACAAGCTGGTGATATTTCAGCTTATGTACCAACAAACGTTATTTCAATTACAGATGGACAAATCTTCTTACAATCTGATTTATTCTTCTCAGGTGTAAGACCAGCGATTAATGCTGGACAATCTGTATCTCGTGTTGGTGGATCTGCACAAATTAAAGCAATGAAGAAAGTTGCTGGTACGTTACGTCTTGACTTAGCGTCATACAGAGAACTTGAATCATTTGCACAATTCGGTTCAGACCTTGATGAATTTACTGCAAGTAAATTAGAACGTGGTAAACGTACTGTTGAAGTCTTAAAACAAGATCAAAACAAACCATTACCAGTCGAACACCAAGTGTTGATTATTTATGCATTAACAAAAGGATATTTAGATGATATTCCAGTTGTAGATATCACACGTTTTGAAGATGAGTTAAACCACTGGGCAGAATCAAATGCTACTGAACTGTTAAATGAAATCAGAGAAACTGGTGGCTTACCAGATGCTGAGAAGTTTGACACAGCAATTAACGAATTCAAAAAAAGCTTTAGCAAATCTGAATAATAAACAAGTTTAGTATAAGGTGGTGAGATAGTGGCTTCTCTTAAAGAAATAGATACTCGAATAAAATCAACCAAAAAAATGAAGCAGATTACGAAAGCGATGAACATGGTATCAAGTTCAAAACTTCGTAGAGCTGAAAAAAATACAAAACAATTCACACCATATATGGATAAAATGCAAGATGCAATTACTGCAGTTGCAGGGGCAAGTAGCAATACAAACCATCCAATGCTAAGACCTCGTAAAATTACTAGAAGTGGATATTTAGTTATCACGAGTGATAAAGGTTTAGCAGGTGCATATAGTGCAAACGTGCTTAAAAAATTGATTACTGATATTGAAGCGAAACATCAAGATAGTAGCGAATACAGTATTGTAGTTTTAGGGCAACAAGGTGTTGATTTCCTAAAAAATAGAGGTTATGACATTGAGTATTCTCAAGTAGACGTACCTGATCAACCTTCTTTCAAATCTGTTCAAGCACTAGCTAACCATGCTATAGACTTATACAGTGAAGAAGAAATTGATGAATTAAATATATACTATAGTCATTATGTCAGCGTTCTTGAAAACAAGCCTACATCTAGACAAGTATTACCATTATCTCAAGAGGATTCTAGTAAGGGGCATGGTCATTTGTCTTCTTATGAATTTGAGCCAGATAAAGAATCTATCTTAAGTGTAATCTTGCCTCAATATGTTGAGAGTTTGATTTACGGAACAATATTAGACGCAAAAGCAAGTGAGCATGCAACACGTATGACTGCGATGAAAAATGCCACTGATAATGCAACTGAACTTATTGATGACTTATCATTAGAATATAACAGAGCGAGACAAGCAGAAATTACGCAACAAATTACTGAAATTGTTGGTGGTTCCGCAGCGCTTGAATAATATTTAAAGGAGGAAAATAGCATGGGAATTGGCCGTGTAACTCAAGTTATGGGTCCTGTAATTGATGTTCGATTTGAACATAACGAAGTTCCTAAAATTAATAACGCCTTGGTTATTGATGTGCCTAAAGAAGAAGGTACAATACAACTAACATTAGAAGTTGCGCTGCAATTAGGTGACGACGTTGTTCGTACAATTGCGATGGATTCAACTGATGGTGTCCAAAGAGGCATGGATGTAAAAGATACAGGCAAAGAAATTAGTGTACCTGTTGGTGACGAAACATTAGGTCGTGTATTTAATGTACTAGGTGAAACAATTGACCTTAAAGAAGAAATTAGTGATTCTGTTCGCCGCGATCCTATCCATCGTCAAGCACCAGCATTCGATGAACTTTCAACAGAAGTTCAAATTTTAGAAACAGGTATTAAAGTAGTAGATTTACTAGCACCTTATATTAAAGGTGGTAAAATCGGATTGTTCGGTGGTGCCGGTGTAGGTAAAACAGTATTAATCCAAGAATTAATTAACAACATCGCTCAAGAGCACGGTGGTATTTCTGTATTCGCCGGTGTAGGTGAACGTACTCGTGAAGGTAACGATTTATACTTCGAAATGAGTGACAGTGGTGTAATTAAGAAAACAGCCATGGTATTCGGGCAAATGAATGAGCCACCTGGTGCACGTATGCGTGTTGCATTATCTGGTTTAACAATGGCTGAATATTTCCGTGACGAACAAGGTCAAGACGTATTATTATTCATCGATAACATTTTCAGATTTACACAAGCTGGTTCTGAGGTATCTGCATTATTAGGTCGTATGCCTTCTGCAGTAGGTTACCAACCAACACTTGCTACTGAAATGGGACAATTACAAGAACGTATTACGTCTACAACAAAAGGATCAGTTACTTCTATTCAAGCGGTATTCGTACCTGCCGATGACTATACTGACCCAGCGCCTGCGACAGCGTTTGCCCATTTAGATGCAACTACAAACTTAGAACGTAAATTAACTGAAATGGGTATTTATCCAGCCGTGGATCCATTAGCGTCTACATCAAGAGCATTGGAACCATCAATTGTAGGTCAAGAACATTATGAAGTAGCTCGTGATGTACAATCAACACTTCAAAAATACCGTGAATTACAAGATATCATTGCTATCTTAGGTATGGACGAATTATCTGATGAAGATAAACAAACAGTTGAACGCGCACGTAGAATTCAATTCTTCTTATCTCAAAACTTCCACGTAGCGGAACAATTTACTGGTCAAAAAGGTTCTTATGTACCTGTTAAGACAACAGTTGCAAACTTTAAAGATATCTTAGATGGTAAATATGACCATATTCCAGAAGATGCTTTCCGTTTAGTTGGTAGCATGGATGATGTTATTGCAAAAGCTAAAGATATGGGTGTTGAAGTATAACAATTAGGAGGAATGGATAATGAATACATTAAACCTAGATATTGTCACTCCTAATGGTTCTGTTTACAATCGTGATAATGTTGAACTCGTTGTTATGCAAACAACAGCTGGTGAGATAGGTGTCATGAGTGGACATATTCCAACTGTAGCTGCTTTAAAAACAGGCTTTGTAAAAGTGAAATTTCACGATGGAACTGAATATATTGCTGTAAGCGATGGCTTTGTTGAAGTTAGAAAAGATAAAGTTTCAATCATTGTTCAGACTGCAGAAACTGCAAGAGAAATTGATGTTGAAAGAGCTAAATTAGCCAAAGCAAGAGCAGAGTCTCACTTGGAAAATGATGACGACAATACTGATATTCATAGAGCCGAAAGAGCTTTAGAGAGAGCAAATAACCGTTTGCGTGTGGCTGAATTAAAATAGTAAATAAAGGGTCGAAGATGTGATTTCATATCTTCGACCCTTTTTTGAATTATATTGATTTAAAGATACAAAACATGAGAGGGGGGAAGGAATTGATAAAGAACTATTAAAGATTTATGATGTAGTGGTTCTTTATCATTAAACACAGCTAATGTGTATTTAAAAATAGGAATACATGAGTAAAACTCATGTATAAGAAATACTAATTTCTAAAGAAAAAGTATTTCTTTATGTTGGGGCCCCGTCAACTACTGCCAAATACAACACTATAGAGTCTAGACATTGATTTATGTCCGACTCCCAAGAATAGTTTTACTTTTTTACAATCACTAATAGATTGCTAAAATCAAAATTTCATTCACCACTATCTACAGTCGACATTTCATTTTTTGAAAGTAGCTACATTTTTTCATACCAAGATACTTTATAGTTATGATATTTATGTAAAAAGAATTATATAGTAAGTTAGCTTAAACTTTACTAAAAACGGGTATTAAACTTTGTATCATTATTTAAATTTTTCATGTACAATGTAATACAGTAATCTTATGAGGTGATAAAATGGATTATATCGGACAATATGCAGTTATCCATTTAGTGTTACATGTTGTATGTATTTGTATTGCCTATTGGGCTTTACAATCAATTAGATTAGATCAATTTTTTAAAAAAGGATACGCCACTCAATTACAAGTGTGTATGATATTTGTTGCTATTTTATTAGGCACTGCAGTAAGCAATTTTATTGTAGATTTGTTACAATACTCGACGCAGGTAAAATATTTAATAAAATAAGTCTAACTCTATGATTTGTAATCAAAACTAGATATAATTAAATAATGACTTAAAATAATTTTAAAATAGGGAAATGTAAAGTAATAGGAGTTCTAAGTGGAGGATTTACGATGGATAAAATAGTAATCAAAGGTGGAAATAAATTAACGGGTGAAGTTAAAGTAGAAGGTGCTAAAAATGCAGTATTACCAATATTGACAGCATCTTTATTAGCTTCTGATAAACCGAGCAAATTAGTTAATGTTCCAGCTTTAAGTGATGTAGAAACAATAAATAATGTATTAACAACTTTAAATGCTGACGTTACATACAAAAAGGACGAAAATGCTGTTGTCGTTGATGCAACAAAGACTCTAAATGAAGAGGCACCATATGAATATGTTAGTAAAATGCGTGCAAGTATTTTAGTTATGGGACCTCTTTTAGCAAGACTAGGACATGCTATTGTTGCATTGCCTGGTGGTTGTGCAATTGGAAGTAGACCGATTGAGCAACACATTAAAGGTTTTGAAGCTTTAGGCGCAGAAATTCATCTTGAAAATGGTAATATTTATGCTAATGCTAAAGATGGATTAAAAGGTACATCAATTCATTTAGATTTTCCAAGTGTAGGAGCAACACAAAATATTATTATGGCAGCATCATTAGCTAAGGGTAAGACTTTAATTGAAAATGCAGCTAAAGAACCTGAAATTGTCGATTTAGCAAACTACATTAATGAAATGGGTGGTAGAATTACTGGTGCTGGTACAGACACAATTACAATCAATGGTGTAGAATCATTACATGGTGTAGAACATGCTATCATTCCAGATAGAATTGAAGCAGGCACATTACTAATCGCTGGTGCTATAACGCGTGGTGATATTTTTGTACGTGGTGCAATCAAAGAACATATGGCGAGTTTAGTCTATAAACTAGAAGAAATGGGCGTTGAATTGGACTATCAAGAAGATGGTATTCGTGTACGTGCTGAAGGGGAATTACAACCTGTAGACATCAAAACTCTACCACATCCTGGATTCCCGACTGATATGCAATCACAAATGATGGCATTGTTATTAACGGCAAATGGTCATAAAGTCGTAACCGAAACAGTTTTTGAAAACCGTTTTATGCATGTTGCAGAGTTCAAACGTATGAATGCTAATATCAATGTAGAAGGTCGTAGTGCTAAACTTGAAGGTAAAAGTCAATTGCAAGGTGCACAAGTTAAAGCGACTGATTTAAGAGCAGCAGCCGCCTTAATTTTAGCTGGATTAGTTGCTGATGGTAAAACAAGCGTTACTGAATTAACGCACCTAGATAGAGGCTATGTTGACTTACACGGTAAATTGAAGCAATTAGGTGCAGACATTGAACGTATTAACGATTAATTCAGTAAATTAATATAATGGAGGATTTCAACCATGGAAACAATTTTTGATTATAACCAAATTAAACAAATTATACCTCACAGACAGCCATTTTTATTAATTGATAAAGTAGTTGAATATGAAGAAGGTCAACGTTGTGTGGCTATTAAACAAGTATCAGGAAACGAACCATTCTTTCAAGGGCATTTTCCTGAGTATGCGGTAATGCCAGGCGTATTAATTACTGAAGCGTTAGCTCAAACAGGTGCGGTAGCTATTTTAAATAGTGAAGAAAATAAAGGTAAAATCGCTTTATTTGCTGGTATTGATAAATGTCGTTTTAAACGTCAAGTAGTACCTGGTGATACTTTAACGTTGGAAGTAGAAATCACTAAAATTAAAGGACCAATCGGTAAAGGTAATGCTAAAGCTACTGTCGATGGTCAACTTGCTTGTAGTTGTGAACTTACATTTGCAATTCAAGATGTAAAATAAAACAAAAAAACATTCAAAGATTTAATGTGTTGGCAAAATCTTTGAATGTTTTTTATTTTACTCTTCTAATTTTTCATCCTTTAACTTTGGTTTAGACTGCATCATTCGATTAAATGATTTTTTTAATTCTTCACCAGATAATCCATCATCAATAAGTTGTTCTAATAAACTTTCAGCATACTGTTGACGTAAAGTGTAAATATGACATTCAAATACGATAGACATTGTTGTTTTAAAATTTTTAATACTTTTCACAGTAGATTCAAATAAAGCTGGATCATTGGCTGGACGCGTGATGACGACACGAATATCCAATAACTGTTCATTGTCTTGATATTCCTTAAATGTTTCATAATGCTCATTAGAAATGACAATTTCAAGCAACCAACCCGTGCCACTTTCCTCTTTATTAATTATTACGCCATCTTCTAATTCATATTCTATAATTCTGCCGTGTTCATTCACAATTTGAAACCTTACTGCTTTAAAAGTTTTCATATTCCCACATCCCATTAGTTTAATATTTATGATTTTTGAATTATTTAGAAGATTTAAGGTCATTTCATGACTAATTTCTTTAAATATAACAAATAACGAGATGCTATAGCTATTAATTATATAAAATTTGCCATTTTGACCATTTTTAAGCTAGTAATTAAGATATAGGCATAGGAGGTGAATCACACACTACATGCTAAATAAAATCGTAATTGTCGAGAGACTGACGAAAGACGCACAAATATTTGAAAAGGAGGATAGAAAAATTGCAACGTTTTGTGTTGCAACGCACCGAAATTATAAAGATGAAAATGGAGAAATCGTCTGTGATTACTTATTCTGTAAAGCATTTGGCAAGTTAGCTTCTAATATAGAAAAATATACTAATCAAGGTACATTGGTTGGTATAACTGGTCAAATGAGATCAAGAAAGTATGATAAAGACGGACAAACACACTTTGTCACTGAATTATATGTTGAAACAATAAAATTTATGTCCCCTAAATCCCAAAATAATGAAATTCTCTCAGATAGTATTTTAGATATTGACTCTCAAAATATAGATAATCATGACTTATTAGAAATTTAAATCCAATTATCCTAAACATCCTTAATATACATTTAATCCATCCTAAATTTTTTATAGATCTAATTAACTTGAAATATACTCACTTAAAAACGACTTACATGACTAGTACTGTTGTGTAGGTCGTCTTTTTGTGTAGTTTTTCTAATAGAAAATAGACATAGATTGCAAAACGATTACATAAAAAATTGCAAATAAAAAACATTTTTACTGTCATGACAATTCTCGATAGAATCATATCTGAAATTATGGGGGATTTCGTTGTAATCACTGTGTAAAAAACAAGGCTATTTTTTTATTTTGTTGTAACCTGCACGGATTTTATAGATGTTACAGTAGTCTCTGTAAAACTTTTAGAGAAACAAATTACTTGTAGGAGGATTTTAAGATTATGAAGAAAACATTACTCGCATCATCATTAGCAGTAGGTTTAGGAATCGTAGCAGGAAATGCAGGTCACGAAGCCCATGCAAGTGAAGCGGACTTAAATAAAGCATCTTTAGCGCAAATGGCGCAATCAAATGATCAAACATTAAATCAAAAACCAATTGAAGCTGGGGCTTATAATTATACATTTGACTATGAAGGGTTTACTTATCACTTTGAATCAGATGGTACACACTTTGCTTGGAATTACCATGCAACAGGTACTAATGGAGCAGACATGAGTGCACAAGCACCTGCAACTAATAATGTTGCACCATCAGCTGTTCAAGCTAATCAAGTACAATCACAAGAAGTTGAAGCACCACAAAATGCTCAAACTCAACAACCACAAGCATCAACATCAAACAATTCACAAGTTACTGCAACACCAACTGAATCAAAATCATCAGAAGGTTCATCAGTAAATGTGAATGCTCATCTAAAACAAATTGCTCAACGTGAATCAGGTGGCAATATTCATGCTGTAAATCCAACATCAGGTGCAGCTGGTAAGTATCAATTCTTACAATCAACTTGGGATTCAGTAGCACCTGCTAAATATAAAGGTGTATCACCAGCAAATGCTCCTGAAAGTGTTCAAGATGCCGCAGCAGTAAAATTATATAACACTGGTGGCGCTGGACATTGGGTTACTGCATAAGCCATTTATGCATAGCTAATTAATAGTTATATAAGTAACTTTTAGATTGGAATATATCGGGGAATTCTCGATATGTTCCGGTTTTTTTATTTCGCAAATATATGTCATTATACAGGCTGGGACATAAATCAATGTTCTATGCTCTACGAAGTTATATTGGCAGTAGTTGACTGAACGAAAATGCGCTTGTAACAAGCTTTTTTCAATTCTAGTCAACCTTGCCGGGGTGGGACGACGAAATAAATTTTGCGAAAATATCATTTCTGTCCCACTCCCAACTGAGCAACAATAATTGAAAATGTTGAAACCGTTTGCTAAGATTAATTTGCAATTGAATACTAAGGAACTACTAGGGGAGCCTAATGATATGGCTGAGATGAATTGTTCAGACCCTTATGACCTGATTTGGTTAGTACCAACGTAGGAAAGTAGTTATTGAAGTGATGGGGCTAGTATAGCAACATTGCCATCAAACTACTTTCATGTTGGAAGTAGTTTTTTTATTTAGGGAGGATTTTTTACAATGGAATTTTCACAAAAATTGTACCAAGCTGCAAAGCCAATCATTAATGATATTTATGAGGATGACTTTATTCAGAAGATGTTATCCGGAGATATAGGAGCTGACGCATTACGCCATTACTTAAAAGCTGATGCTGCGTATTTAAAAGAATTTACAAACTTATATGCTTTGTTAATTCCAAAAATGAATAGCATGAATGACGTAAAATTTTTAGTAGAGCAAATAGAATTTATGGTTGAAGGTGAAGTACTTGCGCATGATATTTTAGCGCAAATTGTTGGTGAATCATACGAAGAAATCATTAAAACAAAAGTTTGGCCTCCAAGTGGCGACCATTACATAAAACATATGTATTTCCAAGCGCATAGTCGTGAAAATGCTATTTATACAATTGCTGCAATGGCACCTTGTCCATATATTTATGCAGAATTAGCTAAGCGCTCTCAAAGTGATCATAAGCTTAATAGAGAAAAAGATACGGCAAAATGGTTTGATTTTTATAGTACTGAAATGGATGACATAATTAACGTATTTGAGGCATTAATGAATAAATTAGCCGAATCAATGTCTGACAAGGAATTGGAACAAGTAAAGCAAGTATTTTTAGAAAGTTGCATACATGAGCGTCGATTTTTCAATATGGCTATGACACTAGAACAATGGGAATTTGGAGGAAAAGTAAATGATTAAACCTAAAATAGCATTAACCATTGCAGGTACTGATCCAACAGGTGGTGCCGGCGTAATGGCTGATTTAAAATCATTTCATTCATGTGGTGTATATGGTATGGGCGTCGTTACAAGTATTGTTGCTCAAAATACATTGGGCGTACAACATATTCATAATTTAAATCATCAATGGGTAGATGAACAACTTGATAGTGTCTTCAATGATACCTTACCTCATGCTATTAAAACGGGGATGATTGCTACAGCAGATACTATGGAAACGATTCGTCATTATTTAATGCAACATGAATCTATTCCATATGTAATTGATCCTGTTATGTTGGCGAAAAGCGGTGATTCATTAATGGATAATGACACAAAGCAAAACTTGCAGCATACGTTATTGCCATTAGCTGACGTAGTAACACCGAATTTACCAGAAGCTGAAGAAATAACGGGACTAACCATTGATAGTGAAGAAAAAATTATGCAGGCTGGCCGCATCTTTATTAATGAGATTGGTAGTAAAGGTGTCATCATTAAAGGCGGTCATTCAAATGATACTGATATAGCAAAAGATTATTTATTTACTAACGAAGGTGTTCAAACATTTGAAAATGAACGATTTAAAACAAAACATACGCATGGAACAGGGTGTACATTTTCAGCAGTTATAACGGCAGAACTTGCAAAAGGTAGACGATTATTTGAGGCTGTACACAAGGCTAAAAAGTTTATTTCAATGAGTATACAATATACGCCTGAAATCGGCCGTGGTAGAGGTCCAGTGAATCATTTTGCATATTTAAAGAAAGAGGGATTAGACGATGAATTATCTAAATAAAATACGTATTGAAAACCCATTAACAATTTGTTATACAAACGATGTAGTTAAAAATTTTACAGCGAATGGTTTATTAAGTATTGGTGCTAGCCCTGCAATGAGTGAAGCTCCCGAAGAAGCTGAAGAATTTTACAAAGTTGCACAAGGGCTATTAATCAATATCGGTACTTTAACAGCAGAAAATGAACAAGATATTATTGCGATTGCTCAAACGGCAAATGAGGCAGGCTTACCTATTGTATTTGACCCTGTAGCTGTTGGTGCTTCTACATATCGAAAGCAATTTTGTAAATTATTATTGAAATCAGCGAAAGTATCAGTAATTAAAGGCAATGCATCTGAAATATTAGCGTTGATTGATGATACAGCAACTATGAAAGGTACAGATAGTGATGCTAATCTTGATGCGGTTACAATAGCGAAAAAGGCTTACGCAACATATAAAACTGCAATAGTAATCACAGGTAAAGAGGACGTTATTGTTCAAGATAATAAAGCCATCGTATTAGCTAATGGATCTCCATTATTAGCACGAGTAACTGGAGCTGGTTGTTTATTAGGAGGCGTTATTGCTGGATTTTTATTTAGAGAAACAGAACCAGACATAGAAGCGTTAATTGAAGCGGTAAGCGTATTTAATATTGCTGCTGAGGTAGCTGCTGAAAATGAAAATTGTGGTGGTCCTGGTACGTTTTCACCATTGTTGCTTGATACGTTATATCATTTAAATGAAACAACCTATCAACAACGGATTCGTATTCAAGAGGTGGAAAAATATGTTTAACCAATCGTATCTAAATGTGTATTTTATTTGTGGGACCTCCGATGTTCCGAGTCATCGAACTATTCATGAAGTATTAGAAGCAGCATTAAAGGCAGGGATTACACTTTTCCAATTTCGAGAAAAGGGTGAATCAGCTTTAAAAGGAAACGATAAACTTGTATTAGCTAAAGAATTACAGCATCTCTGTCATCAATATGATGTGCCTTTTATCGTTAATGATGATGTATCCTTGGCAAAAGAAATTAACGCGGATGGTATACATGTCGGTCAAGATGATGCGAAAGTCAAAGAGATAGCACAATATTTCACTGATAAAATTATTGGACTTAGTATTAGTGATTTAGATGAGTATGCAAAATCTGATTTAACTCATGTTGATTATATAGGTGTTGGACCAATCTATCCTACGCCGTCGAAGCATGACGCGCATATACCAGTAGGTCCAGAAATGATTGCAACGTTTAAAGAAATGAATCCGCAACTACCGATTGTAGCTATTGGCGGTATCAATACTAATAATGTGGCGCCGATTGTAGAAGCAGGTGCCAATGGAATTTCAGTCATTTCAGCCATTTCTAAAAGTGAAAATATTGAAAATACTGTTAATCGATTCAAAGATTTTTTTAATAATTAGTTAAATTTTTCCACTTATTGTTTCATACGTACTCATTAATGTGATAGAATAAATCCTATGTGAATATAATGATAGAGGTGGAAAAATGAAGAAAAAAGCGTTACTACCATTATTTTTAGGTATTATGGTCTTTTTGGCTGGTTGTGACTATTCTAAACCTGAAAAACGTAGTGGGTTTTTCTACAATACATTCGTAGATCCAATGAAAAATGTATTGGATTGGTTGGGAAATAACTTATTAAACGACAATTATGGTTTAGCTATTATTATCCTTGTATTGGTAATTCGTATTATTTTATTACCATTCATGTTGTCAAACTATAAAAATAGTCATATGATGCGTCAAAAAATGAAAGTTGCAAAGCCAGAAGTTGAAAAAATTCAAGAAAAAGTGAAACGTGCGCGTACACAAGAAGAAAAAATGGCTGCAAACCAAGAATTAATGCAAGTATATAAAAAGTATGACATGAACCCGATTAAGAGTATGTTGGGTTGTTTACCAATGCTAATCCAATTGCCAATCATCATGGGATTATACTTTGTACTTAAAGACCAACTTGTAGATGGTTTGTTTAAATATCCACACTTCTTATGGTTCGATTTAGGACGTCCTGATATTTGGATTACAATTATTGCCGGTGTTTTATACTTTATCCAAGCATATGTATCAAGTAAAACGATGCCAGACGAACAACGTCAAATGGGTTACATGATGATGGTCATTTCACCAATTATGATTATCTGGATTTCATTAAGCTCAGCATCAGCACTTGGTTTGTACTGGTCAGTCAGTGCGGCGTTCCTTGTAGTTCAAACACACTTTGCGAACATTTATTATGAAAAAGTCGCTAAAAAAGAAGTACAACCTTTCATTGAAGCGTATGAAAGAGAGCACAACGGCGGCAGCAATAAAAAAGGCAAAAACACACAAGTAGTGTCTAAAAAGAAAAAGAAATAACCTTAGCAAGTCCAAATAATGTGCACCCTAAAAGTTGAATATAATTTTAACTTTATAGGGCGCACATTATTTTTCGCTTCAAAAGCGAAACTTAGTGTCACATTATACAATATGTGATAAATAGAAACAGCAGTAAGATGATTTCAAATGTGAAAGTCATCCTACTGCTGTTTTTATTTGAAATAATATTAACGAGTTTTCAGTATGTAAAAAGTGGTTAATAACAGAGTTGTCATTCTTCATCGCAATGTCATCTTGACACAATGATTCATCAGTGTAGCAGTATATGTCGCAAATTTCCACAGCAATTCACTTATACATGTAACAGTGTGAAATAATAACGTCACAACGGCATAATACACATTGCAACGTCCCAACAACATATCATAGAATCGTAACGGCATGGCATCGACGCCAAACCGGTCTATAACACCATAACACCGCAATGCCACATCATAGCACTACATCAAGTCGCATCGTAGCACCAGCACATCAAAGTAACATGGCATCAACACCAAGCTTCCACAACAACACATCAAAGTAACATGGCATGACACCAAGCTTCCACAACAACACGCCATTACATCGCATCATCATACTACAACTTCAATGTCTAGTCGTGATAATTCCATTCCGTAAAAAACTGTTTCAAGTACATCATCATAAAGTCGTGACGTTCTTTAGCAATCATCTTCGCCGTATCTGTATGCATTAAAGATTCTAACTTAAGTAATTTTTCAAAGAAATGTTTAATTGCAGATGGTGGCAACTGTTCAACTAAATCATCATTAATCTTATCTAGTGACATATGTTCTGTCCACATTGGTTCACCAAAGTGTCCTGCAAATTGAAATGTTCGTGCAACACCTATAGCGCCTATAGCATCAAGACGATCTGCATCCCTGACAATTTGACCTTCTAAAGATAAAGTGACATGATCATTTTTGCCATTGCGATAGCTCATATTATTAATAATAAATAAAATGTGCTCTTGATCTTCGGTTGATAGTGATAAAGAAGATAAAAATGACTTCAATTCAACATATAGTTTGTTAGCATCTACAACTTTTTCGTCAACGGTATCATGAAGCAAACATGCGAGTTCAATGACTAAAGTATCATTAACACCTTCATTTTCAGCGATTGATTTAGCTAAAGCAGTGACACGATATACATGCGCAATATCATGGCCTGTATAATCATTTTGATGAATAGATTCCATATATTTTTTGGCAGCACTAATGACGTCTGATTGTTGCATTAAAGTTACACTCCTCATATTTCTATTTTATAAGATAGGTGACAATAATTGTGAAATACCTTCTTTAAATTTAATCCAAAGACTTCGCTTAGCATAACGTGCTTTTGTTAATTCAGAAGATACTGCTAAATCATCTATAAAAGCTTGTTTTAATTTTTTGGCAATTTGTTGGTCATAAATAAAGGCGTTGACTTCGAAATTCAATGTGAAACTGCGATGGTCCATATTAGCTGTTCCAACACTTGCAATTTCATCATCTATAACAAGTGTTTTTGAGTGTAAAAAGCCATTGTCGTAGTGAAATACTTTAACACCGGCATCTAATAAGGATGCTGCATTTTTTAAAGTAGCCCAAAAAACAAACGGATGGTCAGGTTTATTAGGAATCATGATATTGACATCAACACCACCTAATGCCGCAATTTTAATAGAATCTAAAAAGGCTTGATCAGGTATAAAATAGGGAGATTGAATATAAATCGATTTTTTAGCAGATGAAATCATTTTCAAATAACCGTATTTAATCTGTTCCCATTCTTCGTCAGGACCACTAGAAGCTATTTGAACGCCAATTGTTCCACCAGAATTTACATCTGGGAAATAACGATCATCATAGGAGATGTGGTCACGTGTGGCTTGTGAATTCCAATCTAGAATAAATCGTAATTGCAATGCATTCACTGCGTCCCCGACAATTCGTAAATGCGTATCTCGCCAATAGCCGAATTTTTTTGATTTACCTAAGTACTCATCACCAACATTAAAACCACCAACATATCCAATTTGCCCATCTATTACAACAATTTTTCGATGGTTTCGATTGTTCATACGCAAGTTAATTAAAGGTAATTTTGATGGGAAAAATGCTTCAGCATGTCCACCTTTATTGCGAAACGGGCGTAAGCCTTTTTTACGCAGTCCACGAGAACCCATGTCATCATAAAGAATTTTAACTTCTACACCTTGTTCCGCTTTTTTACCAAGTTCATTTAAAATGGTACGACCTAATTCATCATTTTGAATAATATAGTACTGAAAATGAATATAATCAGTAGCATTACGGATGTCTTGTATTAGGTCATCAAATTTTTCTTGGCCGTCTGTGTATATTTTTAAATCATTGTCTGTTGTTAAAAATGCTGCGTTATTATATAACAACATTTGAATCATTTCTTTAAATTTTACAATTTGATAATTGGAATTTGAAAAGTTTTCATTTTTTAAAGCAGCTAATTGCTCATCAACGATTAACTCTAATCCTTTTTTATCTTCCTTATCAATTTTGAAAATTTGGTCACGTTGAATTTGTCGTCCTAATAGTAAGTATAAAATGAAGCCGAATAAAGGCAAGAAAACTAAGACTAGTAACCAAGCCCAGATAGAATTGGCAGAACGTCTTTCCATGAAAATAATGGTAAAGGCGAATAATAAGTTTAAAATAAATGCACCAATAAATATTGAATTTAAAATAATATTAGAATGTTTGAGTGCAATGGATAATAACTCTATCATTTGAAACCTCCCATCGAAAATCTTAAACGAGTAGTATATCTTATTAATTGTATCATGAAGCAATTTAAATATCATGACAATTTAGTTTGAAAAACACACTTTGTGTTGACGTTGTGTTTTATGGGATATAGTATAGTAAAGAATGTAAATGAAGGAGTGAATGCTATGACTGAACAAGATAATGCACATCATTCTGAACAAATAAAAACGAATCTTAAATCACGTTTAAATCGAATTGAAGGACAAGTGAGAGCGATTAATCGCATGATTGAAGAAGATGTCTATTGTGATGATGTCCTTACGCAAATAAGAGCGACACGTTCGGCGTTAAACAGTGTTGCGATAAAGTTATTAGAACAACATATGAAAAGTTGTATTATGAATAAAGTTAATCAAGGTGCTCAGGAAGAGGCGATGGAAGAGTTATTAGTGACTTTTCAAAAATTGATTAAAGACTAAAGGAGTTTAAGATGATACATCAAAATACGATTTACACAGCGGGAATTGAAACAGAAGAACAAGTAAGTCAATTGACAGAACGCATTTCAAATATGATAGGTGTTCATCAAGTGAATATTAATATAATAGATGGTCAAGTAACTGTATCGTATGAGACACCAGCAAATTTGAATAGTATTGAAAAAGAAATCTATGATGAAGGATACAAAATTGTAATTTAGGGTATAATGTAGAGTGCGCTATAGATTTTAATTTTGAAAATAAATTAAAAATTTTGTAAATGATGTAGTAAAGGTATGTCGAATAGGGTAAGATAATATTGAAAGCGATCCAAACGAGGTGATAATAATGAAACGTCCTGAAAAGATTCAAAATGTAGTCAAACTATTGTCATCATTAGGTGTGAATATTAAAAAAACTAAATCTCGTTTAGACATTATTAATACTTTGCCAGCATCTAATAAAGTAAGTCACGAATTAAAATAATTGACTGTGATTGTGAATCACACACCGTTAAAGCTATCGTTGGACTATTCGATGATAGCTTTTTTGACTGGATTTACTAAAATGAAAGCAAGTAGTATATAACTAAATCCCTCTTTAGAGTATACATTTTACATGTGTACCTCAAAGAGGGATTGTTATTATCGAGTAATATCTATATATGACATTTTAAATCGACGATATAAATAGACTATATAATGTCATCTTGAAAAGTTATGATATTTGAAACTCAAAATAGTTTAAATTAATTACTTTTTGGATGGTATAAATCGACATATCGTTTTGGTTCATGATAATAAATTGATAAGACTATACCTATTCCAGTCATCATACTCCATAGCGCACTACCACCATAACTAATAAATGGTAATGGAATACCAGTGATTGGTAACAACTGAATTGTCATACCAATATTTTGTAAAATATGGAACACAAGTAAAGTAACGAAACCAACGATAAAGATTTTGTTAAATTGATCTTCAATTTTCGCAGCTAATCTTATTAGATGGAAGATTAAAAATAAAAATATTAAGATCAATATGACAGAACCGATAAAACCTAGTTCCTCTCCAATCACTGAAAAGATAAAGTCAGTATGATTTTCAGGTATATAAACTTCACCGTGATTGTATCCTTTACCTAGTAACTGTCCAGAACCGATAGCTTTAAGTGATTCAGTTAAATGATAGCCATCGCCACTACTATATGTATAGGGGTCAAGCCATGAATTGATTCGTCCCATTTGATACAGTTGGACACCTAATAAATTTTCAATTAATGCGGGTGCATATAGAATACCTAAAATGACTGTCATTGCACCAACAATACCTGTAATAAAGATAGGTGCTAAGATACGCCATGTTATACCACTTACTAACATCACACCTGCAATAATTGCAGCTAATACTAATGTAGTTCCTAGGTCATTTTGCAGTAATATTAAAATACTTGGTACTAACGAGACACCAATAATTTTGAAAAATAATAACAAATCACTTTGGAATGATTTATTGAATGTGAATTGATTATGTCTAGAAACGACACGCGCTAATGCTAAAATTAAAATAATTTTCATGAATTCAGATGGCTGAATACTGATAGGGCCAAACGTGTACCAACTTTTGGCACCATTGATAATAGGTGTAATAGGTGACTCAGGAATAACGAGCAAGCCTATTAATAATAGACAGATTAAGAAATACAATAAATATGTATAATGTTTAATCTTTTTAGGTGAAATAAACATGATGATACCTGCAAAAATTGCACCTAAAATGTAATAAAAAATTTGTCTGATACCGAAATTAGCACTGTATTGACCACCGCCCATTGCCGAGTTAATAAGCAGAACACTGAAAATTGCTAAAACAGCTATAGTGGCTACTAATACCCAGTCTACTTTGCGAAGCCAATGCTTATCCGGCTGTTGACGAGATGAATAATTCATTGCAAACTCCTTTTATACTCACTAATGTTTATATCAATTTTACATGACTTTTTAAAAATTAGCTAGAATATCACAGTGATATCAGCTATAGATTTCAATTTGAATTAGGAATAAAATAGAGGGGAATATTGTTCTGATTATAAATGAATCAACATAGATACAGACACATAACGCCTCGTTTTTAAAATGCAAAATAGCATTAAAATGTGATACTATTAAGATTCAAAGATGCGAATAAATCAATTAACAATAGGACTAAATCAATATTAATTTATATTAAGGTAGCAAACCCTGATATATCATTGGAGGAAAACGAAATGACAAAAGAAAATATTTGTATCGTTTTTGGAGGGAAAAGTGCAGAACACGAAGTATCGATTCTGACAGCACAAAATGTATTAAATGCAATAGATAAAGACAAATATCATGTTGATATCATTTATATTACCAATGATGGTGATTGGAGAAAGCAAAATAATATTACAGCTGAAATTATATCTACTGATGAGCTTCATTTAGAAAATGGAGAGGCGCTTGAGATTTCACAGCTATTGAAAGAAAGTAGTTCAGGACAACCATACGATGCAGTATTCCCATTATTACATGGTCCTAATGGTGAAGATGGAACGATTCAAGGACTTTTTGAAGTTTTGGATGTACCATATGTAGGAAATGGTGTATTGTCAGCTGCAAGTTCTATGGACAAACTTGTAATGAAACAATTATTTGAACATCGAGGGTTACCACAGTTACCTTATATTAGTTTCTTACGTTCTGAATATGAAAAATATGAACATAACATTTTAAAATTAGTAAATGATAAATTAAATTACCCAGTCTTTGTTAAACCTGCTAACTTAGGGTCAAGTGTAGGTATCAGTAAATGTAATAATGAAGCGGAACTTAAAGAAGGTATTAAAGAAGCATTCCAATTTGACCGTAAGCTTGTTATAGAACAAGGCGTTAACGCACGTGAAATTGAAGTAGCAGTTTTAGGAAATGACTATCCTGAAGCGACATGGCCAGGTGAAGTCGTAAAAGATGTCGCGTTTTACGATTACAAATCAAAATATAAAGATGGTAAGGTTCAATTACAAATTCCAGCTGACTTAGACGAAGATGTTCAATTAACGCTTAGAAATATGGCATTAGAGGCATTCAAAGCGACAGATTGTTCTGGTTTAGTCCGTGCAGATTTCTTTGTAACAGAAGACAACCAAATATATATTAATGAAACAAATGCAATGCCTGGATTTACGGCTTTCAGTATGTATCCAAAGTTATGGGAAAATATGGGCTTATCTTATCCAGAACTGATTACAAAACTTATCGAGCTTGCTAAAGAACGTCACCAGGATAAACAGAAAAATAAATACAAAATTGACTAACTGAGGTTGTTATTATGATTAATGTTACATTAAAGCAAATTCAATCATGGATTCCTTGTGAAATTGAAGATCAATTTTTAAATCAAGTGATAAATGGAGTCACAATTGATTCACGAGCAATTTCTAAAAATATGTTATTTATACCATTTAAAGGTGAAAATGTTGACGGTCATCGCTTTGTCTCTAAAGCATTACAAGATGGTGCTGGAGCTGCTTTTTATCAAAGAGGGACACCTATAGATGAAAATGTAAGCGGGCCTATTATATGGGTTGAAGACACATTAACGGCATTACAACAATTGGCACAAGCTTACTTGAGACATGTAAACCCTAAAGTAATTGCCGTCACAGGGTCTAATGGTAAAACAACGACTAAAGATATGATTGAAAGTGTATTGCATACCGAATTTAAAGTTAAGAAAACGCAAGGTAATTACAATAATGAAATTGGTTTACCTTTAACTATTTTGGAATTAGATAATGATACTGAAATATCAATATTGGAGATGGGGATGTCAGGTTTCCATGAAATTGAATTTCTGTCAAACCTCGCTCAACCAGATATTGCAGTTATAACTAATATTGGTGAGTCACATATGCAAGATTTAGGTTCGCGCGAGGGGATTGCTAAAGCTAAATCTGAAATTACAATAGGTTTAAAAGATAATGGTACGTTTATATATGATGGCGATGAGCCATTATTGAAACCGCATGTTAAAGAAGTTGAAAATGCAAAATGTATTAGTATCGGTGTTGCTACTGATAATGCATTAGTTTGTTCTGTTGATGATAGAGATACTACAGGTATTTCATTTACGATTAATAATAAAGAACATTATGATCTACCAATATTAGGAAAGCATAATATGAAAAATGCGACGATTGCCATTGCGGTTGGTCATGAATTAGGTTTGACATATAACACAATCTATCAAAATTTAAAAAATGTCAGCTTAACTGGTATGCGTATGGAGCAACATACATTAGAAAATGATATTACTGTGATAAATGATGCCTATAATGCAAGTCCTACAAGTATGAGAGCAGCTATTGATACACTGAGTACTTTGACAGGGCGTCGCATTCTAATTTTAGGAGATGTTTTAGAATTAGGTGAAAATAGCAAAGAAATGCATATCGGTGTAGGTAATTATTTAGAAGAAAAGCATATAGATGTGTTGTATACGTTTGGTAATGAAGCGAAGTATATTTATGATTCGGGCCAGCAACATGTCGAAAAAGCACAACACTTCAATTCTAAAGACGATATGATAGAAGTTTTAACAAGCGATTTAAAAGCGCATGACCGTGTATTAGTTAAAGGATCACGTGGTATGAAATTAGAAGAAGTGGTAAATGCTTTAATTTCATAGAGATTAGTCGAGGGACCTTTTACTTATAAAAATGATTTGAATTAATACTAAAAGATTACAAAGAAGAGGTGGTTTTGTGTGTAAATACAAAATTGCCTTTTTCTTTTTATGTTAAATCTATAAATTTGAAACTAAATCAAGGTTAATTCTATGTACACACTTTATATAGGAAGTAGTTTGAATGTTTATATAATGTTTTACAAAAAGATGTAGTATTATAATGTCTAATTTCACATGTGTTTCAGTAAAATTTGTTGTGGAATGTTAACGATATACGTATTTTATAAAAAATTTTTTATAATGATTATTCGAATGATGCGTAACGCTTACAT
>NZ_JACYVY010000001.1:0-87361 GCF_017151825.1 Staphylococcus sp. EG-SA-18 | reverse complement strand
TAGAAATTAGTATTTCTTATGCATGAGTTTTACTCATGTATTCCTATTTTTAAGTACACATTAGCTGTGGCTAATGTGTAAGAACCACTACATAATAAATCATTAGTGGCTCTTTATCATTTCTGTCTCACTCCCATAAAGTTATAAGTTTAATATAACATATAAAAAAACTAGAACTCATTGAAACGCACAAATGATACGTACTAAGTTCTAGTTTTCTATATAATTTGTTTTAATTTAAAAGTAAGACATTATTTTAACAATGTGATGACACTATTAAAATAAATATCCAAATAACTTACAACTCAACATCTTAATTCGACCTCGAATTAAGCTTGATCGTTTAAATGTTCAATATATTCCGCTGCACTTTGCGCTGCAATACTACCATCGCCAGTAGCAGTGACAATTTGGCGTAAACCTTTGTCACGAACATCTCCTGCTGCAAAAATACCTGGTACTGATGTTGTCATATCATCTTTTGTCACAATATAACCAACATCATTTGTAATACCTAAGTCTTTAAATGGCGCTGTTAATGGTTTCATACCAATATAGATGAATACACCATCAGCCTCGTGTGTTTCTTCTGAACCATCTTTTGTAGACGTTAATGTCACAGAACCCACTTTGCCGTCTTTTTCATTAATTGATTTCAAAGTATGACTCCAAATAAAGTCGATTTTATCATTTTTGAATGCTCTATCTTGTAAAATACGTTGTGCACGTAACTCATCACGACGGTGAACGATTGTTACTTTGTCAGCAAATTTAGTTAAGAATGTTCCCTCTTCTACTGCTGAGTCACCACCACCGATAACGAATAGGCGTTTATTTTTAAAGAATGCACCATCACATACTGCACAATAACTTACACCGCGTCCACCAAGTTCTTGTTCACCCGGAACACCAATTTTCTTGTATTCTGCACCTGTAGCAATAATGACCGCTTTCGCTGTTAATTCTTTATTACCAAAGTTAATCACTTTATATTCGCCTTTATCTTCTACAGATTTAATATCTCCATATTGATAAACTGCACCAAACTTTTTAGCGTGTTCAAACATTTTTGTAGATAAATCTGGACCTGTAATCATTTCGAAACCAGGGAAGTTCTCTACTTCTTCTGTATTAGCCATTTGACCGCCTGGAATACCTCTTTCAATCATAACTGTTTTTAAATTAGCACGTGATGCGTATACTGCAGCAGTCATACCAGCTGGACCTGCACCGATAATTGCTATATCAAAATCTATTTCAGTCATTTTATTAACGCCTCCTCATTATTAATCATTATGCGCATTATATAATAAATCTAACTTTTCATAAATCTATATGCTCAAGAGAAATTCAATCATTTTGTTCAGTTTATATTGTGTTATGCCTAACCATGTTGTAATTTGCTTCTTTGTAACGTTTCGAGGTTGATTTTTAAAATACAAATAAATAAACGCACCGATATATGGCTCAACATCAGTTAAATCTACTTTTTCAGCAATTATGAGTTCACCTTGATTAATCCATGCAACCATTAAATCATTTTCACTTACAAATAATTCATTTTGGTAAAGCGTTAACAAGCCGCGATGAATGAAGTCTAATTTATTGAGCGTTAAACCTTGAACTAAATACGTTAAATACAATTTCTCATAATTATTTAGATTTTCCAGAACCTGCCAAATACTTTCCGTCATCACAATTTCTTTACCATTTAATTGATCCAATAAAAAAATACCATATAAACGATAATGACTGTCATCACTTTGAAGTAATGGCAAAATATGTTGGTCAAAAACTTCTTTGCTATTTTCAATTACCCAAGGCGCATGTCCAATTTCCACTTTAGAAATTTGCTTCAATTTATCCCAGTAGTAATGACTTTCGTCTTCTTCACCTAAATAATAATAATTATATGCTAAAGCATTGTACATTTGAATTGATAAAAATTTCCCTTTTTTATATAAAGGGTACAACAATTGTTGTGATGCACGATACTGCTTTAAATAACTTAATACAATACCTAATTTAAAACTTTCATCGTCATTCATAGGTACAACTTTGTTTAATATTTTTAAATATTTTTGATATTGTTCATTTTCCTTAGTGTTATAAAGTAGCAAAGTATAATGGCATAATGCATATATATCTGTACTATCCTCTTGTAATAGTGCTTCGTACAATGCTTTAGCCGTATCATATTCACCGAGATATAAATAACACATTGCCAATAAATTACGTACGACACGATGATCTTGAACTTCTTGTGGTTGATGTAAGACATAATTCTTTGCATCTTTTAATCGACCTTGAGAAAAAAGATATTGGAATAGTATTTGAACTACAAACAATTGAGCTTCAAGTTCAATTTGTTCTTCGCTTTGATATTTCACATCAAACATTTGATCTAATTCATCTCTATAATCTTGGTCGTCGCTAACAATAACATAATTAATACCAAACAAGAATGCCTTGTTTGGTTCGTTAACTTCAATGTTGAGCTGACTCAATTCATAAAAGCTATCTTCTAGATGCCTATTATAAATAATATTGTCATAAAATAAATGTTCTGCTTTTTTAGCAATACCAAGTTGCACTAGACATTGTGCATAATCAATTTGAATTTCCAGATCATCAGGTGACAATTCTAACACTTTTTCAAAGTATTCAGCAGCTCGTTTATATTCTCTTTGTTTAAACTTCTGTTTAGCCATTTTACGATAAAATGCATCATCAAAAGTCATTGGAATTACATTATTATTCTTTTGCGCCATAAAATTGTCACCTCCTAATCATTTTTATATACATAGGGTTGCCATATGCAAATCCATTATCCGGTATATCTTTTGAAACAACCGTACCAGCTGCAACTTTTACATTGTCACCAATCGTTATACCGGGTAAAATGGTAGCATTTGCACCAATCAAAGTGTTAGATCCTATCGTCACTGGTCCATAACGAAATTCATCAACTAATGCTTCATGCGTCAAAATTGTTACATTGTAACCAATAACACTGTTACTACCAATCGTAATCAGTTCTGGGTAAAAAATATCTAACATTACTTTATAAGCTATCGACGATTGATTACCGATATTAATATTTAAAAGTTGTTTATATATATGTCTTTTCAGTACCATACTTGGAATAAATTTCGAAAATTCAATGATAATTACATTCTTAAAAACTTTCGAAAATTTAACAAGACGGTATACACGCCATAAAGGGTTTGTATGATGATGTGTTTTTGATAAAAATTTTCTCAAAATATCACTACTTCACTTTTTTTGTTGGCCATGGAAGCGCCCCAACTTTGCTATACAACGGTGGATTATACTTAATCCTTCTATATACAATTAAACTTATACTTATTAAAATTAAAAGAATTGATACTAATTGTGCAACTCTAATATTACTTGTGAGCATTAAGCTATCTGTACGTAATCCTTCTATAAAGAATCGACCAATTGAATACCAAGTTAAATATAAAAAGAATGTTTCTCCTAATTTTAAATGTTTACGAATATTAACTAAGATAATAAATCCAGCGACATCCCAAATGGATTCATATAAGAATGTTGGATGATAATATTGGCCGTTAATATACATATTTTCTATTATAAAATTTGGCAAATGTAATTTTTCTAAAAAAGCGCGTGACACAGGTCCACCATGTGCCTCGTGATTCATAAAGTTACCCCAGCGTCCAATTCCTTGCGCTAAAATTATACTTGGCGCAACGATATCACCAATTTGAAATGGGTTTAAATTTTTCACTTTACATACAATAACACCAGCAATAAAGCCACCTATTAAACCACCATGTATTGCTATTCCACCATGCCATATTTTAATAATTTCACTTGGATTTTCCACGTAATATGGCCATTGGAAAATCACAAAATAGATTCGTGCCGCGATAAATCCAAATAGTGCACTATAAAAAATAATATCTACTAAAGTATCTTTATGTAATCCTGCTTTAACTAGTGCACGTTGTGCAACAAAGTAACCAAGTAATATTCCGACAGCAATGATAATTCCATACCATCGTACACTCAGTGGTCCTAAGTTAAATGCCACAGGATCTATATAGTTAAATACAATACCCATTCAACCTACTCCTCACTCTTATGACTGTTCTTGATAATTTCTTCATTTAATCTTTCACTAAATTCTTCGGCAGTGTTAATGCCCATGATATTTAATCGATAGTTCATTGCAGCGACCTCAATAATTACCGCAACATTTCTACCAGGTCTTACAGGTATTGTTTTTTTAGTGATTTCAGTATCTAAAATACTTAGCGTCTCTTCATTAAGACCTACGCGGTCATATAACTTTTGCTTGTTCCAGTTTTCCAAATTAATATTTAATCTAATTCGTTTTTCAGTTAATATTGAACCCGCGCCAAATAAAGTCATAACATTGATAATACCTAGTCCACGTATTTCTAATAGATGTTCTATTAACTTTGGTGGTTTCCCTATTAGTTCATCTTTATTAATTTGACGTATTTCTACATTATCATCTGCTACTAATCTATGCCCACGTTTAACTAATTCCAACGCAGTCTCACTTTTACCTATTCCTGAATCACCGGTAATTAGTACACCAACACCGTAAACATCTACTAAAACACCATGTAAAGATGTCGTCTTTGCAAGTGCATGCTCTAAAAACGTTGTTAAGCGACTCATTAAACTTGTAGTCGCATCTTTAGCAACTATAAGTGGGGTATTTAATTCTTTTGCAGCTTCAACTAATTCTTCTGGTGGCTGCAATCCACGCGTCACAATAATTGCAGGCGTTTCTGGTCTGCATAGTTTACGCATACGACCTGCGCGATCCTTATCTGGTAATAAATTGTAAAACGATAGTTCCGTTGTTCCTAATAGTTGTATTCTATCTGACGCATAATGTGAAAAATAACCTGCCATCTCTAAGCCCGGTCTTGATATATCAGCATTTTTAATTGGCTTCGATAGTCCTTCTTCACCAGCGATTAAATCTAACTTTAATGTTTCAACTAGTTTTTCTGTCGTTAACATGGGTTCACCTCAATTGTATTTATCCCTACTCTTACATCTCTTCTTATCATATCAAAAATATAACACCAATCTACATTGAAAAGCTAAAATAAATATTAATTGTTCATTATTGTTATTATTTTACAAGTCAATATCAATCATTAATTTATTGCTTGCTTAATTTACATGGTTCATATCGCCATAAAAGTCCGAGCCAAAAATCAATGACCTAAGCTCTACAATGATATATTGGAATTAGTTGGCGGGGCCCCAACATAAAGAATTTCGAAAAGAAATTCTACAAACAATGCAAGTTGGCGGGGCCCCAACATAAAGAAATACTTTTTCTTTAGAAATTAGTATTTCTTATGCATGAGTTGCACTCATGCATTCCTATTTTTAAGTACACAATAGCTGTGGCTAATGACAAAGAACCACTACATAATAAATCATTAGTGATTCTTTATCATTTCTGTCCCACTCCCAGTTCGATTTATGTTTAACTACTCTAGATTGACCCTATCTTAACATAATTCTTTTTACGCATCTTTTCTTTCTACTATTCATTACTAAATTAATAAAAAGAAGCGAAGGATAAATTTATAACATCCTTCACTTCTTTTAATCTTATTTATCTTCAGTATTTTGTTTATCTCGTTCAAGTACTTCTTTTAAATACTTTCCTGTATATGATGACTTTGTCTGAGCAATATCTTCGGGTGTGCCAGTCGCAACAATAGTACCACCGCCACTACCACCTTCAGGACCTAAGTCTATAATATAGTCTGCTGTTTTGATAACATCTAGGTTATGTTCAATAATTACAACAGTATCACCATTTTCAACTAATCGGTTTAATACTTTTAATAATCTACTAATATCGTCAACATGTAACCCTGTTGTCGGTTCATCTAGGATATAAATAGATTTACCAGTTGAACGTTTATGAAGTTCAGATGCAAGTTTCACACGTTGAGCCTCACCACCTGATAACGTTGTAGCTTGTTGACCTAATGTGACGTATCCAAGACCAACATCAACTAGTGTTTGTAACTTGCGCTTAATCTTAGGAATATTTTCAAAAAATTGTGTTGCTTCTTCAACAGTCATTTCTAAAATGTCAGCAATATTTTTACCTTTGTAAGTAACCTCTAGTGTCTCACGATTATATCGTTTACCATCACACACTTCACAAGGAACATAAACATCAGGTAAAAAATGCATTTCAATTTTAATAATACCGTCACCTTTACAAGCTTCACAGCGTCCACCTTTTACATTAAAACTAAAACGCCCTTTTTGATATCCTCGAATTTTAGCTTCATTTGTTTGCGCAAACACATCACGTATATCATCAAACACACCAGTATATGTTGCTGGATTAGAGCGTGGCGTTCTACCTATTGGTGATTGATCAATATCAATAATTTTATCAAGTTGATCAATACCTTCAATCTTATCGTACAATCCTGGCTTTACTTTAGATTTATTAATTTTTTGAGCTAATGATTTGTATAATACTTCATTTACTAATGAGCTTTTACCAGAACCTGATACACCTGTAACAACCGTCATGATTGATAGTGGTATGTCCACATCAACCCCTTTAAGATTGTTGCTTCTAGCTCCACGTATAGAAATTTTACGATCTGAAGCCGGTCTGCGATATTCAGGTACTTCAATACGTTTCTTACCACTCAAGTATTGTCCTGTTAATGATTTTTTATCTTTCATTACCTTTTGAGGAGTACCACTAGACACAATCTGCCCTCCATGTTCACCAGCACCAGGACCTATATCCACTAAGTAATCAGCCGCACGCATTGTATCATCATCGTGTTCAACTACAATTAAAGTATTTCCTAAATCTCTCATTTCTTTAAGTGTATTAATTAATCGATCATTATCTCTTTGATGCAGTCCAATTGATGGCTCATCTAATACATATAAGACACCAGTCAAACGCGACCCAATTTGCGTTGCTAATCGAATACGTTGTGCTTCACCACCTGAAAGTGTACCTGAAGCTCTGTTTAACGTTAAATATTCAAGTCCCACATTATTTAAAAAAGTGAGTCGGGAAATAATTTCTTTCAATATTTGATTTGCAATCGCTTGATCTTGTTCTGACAAATCAATGTTTTTATAATAGTTCAGCGCTTGACTGATTGAATATTCGACTACTTCACCAATATTTAAACCACCTACATAAACAGATAACGCTTCACGACTCAATCGCTTTCCATGACAAGTTTCGCAAGGTAGTTCAGTCATATATTTACTCATCATTTCACGTGTATATTCTGAAGGAGATTCATGGAATCGTCTACTTATATTAGGAACTACACCCTCGAAAACCATTGTTCGTTTTCTAGTACCACCTTGACGTTGTGTAAATGTAAATTCAATTTCTTTGTCACCAGAACCATACAATAAAATATCACGTTGACGTTCTGTTAACTTTTTAAAAGGTTTATCCATATTGATTTTATAAACTTCACAAACACGTTTTAACAATGTTGGATAAAAATCAGAACTCGTCGGTATCCAAGGTTCTATTGCACCTTCGTTTAGCGTCTTATCTTTGTCGGGAACAACCAAGTCTACATCGACTGTTAACTTTTGGCCTAAGCCATCACATGTCGGACAAGCACCAAAAGGACTGTTAAAGCTAAACATTCTTGGTTCTAACTCTCCGATTGAAAATCCACATATAGGACAAGCATGGCTTTCTGAAAACTTAAGGTCTTCCCCGTCAATGACATCGACTGTTAATTGTCCTTCTGAAAGCTCTAAGGCAGTTTCTATAGAGTCAGCTAGTCGTGTTTCAATTCCATCTTTAACAACTAATCGGTCTACAACAACTTCTATTGTATGATTCTTGTTCTTATCTAAAGTAGGTACATCATTTACATCAACAATTTCGCCATCGATTCTTAAACGTACATAACCTTTTTTACCAATATCTTCGATTAGCTTTTCATGACTACCTTTACGATGAGCGATGACAGGTGCTAATAATTGAATCTTTGTACGTGCCTCTAATTCCATAATGCGGTCAACCATTTGTTGTACTGTTTGCGATTCAATTTCTATATTGTGATTTGGACAGTAAGGTTTACCAACACGTGCATATAACAAACGTATATAATCATATATTTCTGTTACTGTTGCTACAGTTGATCTTGGATTTTTACTTGTTGTTTTTTGATCTATTGAAATTGCTGGCGATAATCCTTCAATTGTATCAACATCTGGTTTGTCCATTTGGCCTAAAAATTGACGCGCATAGGCACTTAATGATTCAACATAACGTCGTTGTCCTTCAGCATATATAGTATCGAATGCTAATGACGATTTACCTGACCCAGATAAACCTGTCATAACAATTAATTTATTTTTAGGTAGTTCGATATCAATATCTTTCAAGTTATGCGCACGAGCACCTTTTACTACTATGGATGGTTCTTTCATTTACTTGTCACCCTTCTGCTTTTAATTCAAATAACATATCTCTTAATTCTGTAGCTTTCTCGAAATCTAAATCTTTCGCTGCTTGTTTCATTTCTTTTTCTATATTGTCGATTGTCTTTTGACGTTCTTTTTTCGTCATCTTCTTAGGTATCACAGTTTGTGCTTTGTCATTATTTTCGTCATTTTCAACAGTAGCACTAATTAAATCATGTATTTTTTTATTAATTGTTTTAGGTGTAATACCATGTTTTTCATTATGTTTCATCTGTATTTCTCGACGACGTTGTGTCTCATCAATTGCATACTTCATCGAATCAGTCATTTTATCGGCATACATAATGACTTCACCTTTATCGTTACGCGCAGCTCTACCTATTGTTTGAATTAATGAGCGGTTAGAACGTAAAAACCCTTCTTTATCTGCATCTAATATGACAACTAGAGAAACTTCTGGTATATCAATACCCTCTCTTAATAAATTAATACCTACGATAACATCATATGTACCCATTCGTAAGTCTCTAATTATTTCAATTCGTTCTAATGTCTTGATTTCTGAATGCAGATAATTAACTTTAATACCCGCTTCTTTCATGTATGTGGTTAAATCTTCACTCATCTTTTTAGTGAGCGTTGTAACAAGTACGCGTTCATTACGCTCAACTCTTGTTTGAATTTCACTTAATAAATCGTCAATTTGATTTTCAGTAGGTCTAACCTCAATCTTAGGATCCAGTAAACCAGTAGGACGAATAATTTGTTCAACCATCTTATCCGTATGTTCAATTTCGTATGGTCCAGGCGTTGCAGATACATACACAAGTTGTTTTGTCTTTTCTTCAAATTCTTCAAATTTAAGTGGACGGTTATCTAATGCACTCGGTAATCTAAATCCATGATCCACCAAAACTTGTTTACGCGCTCTGTCTCCGTTATACATGCCTCGAACTTGCGGTAATGTCACATGTGATTCATCAATCATTACTAACCAATCATCGCCAAAGTAATCCAATAAAGTATATGGTGTCGAACCCAGTGGCCGCAAAGTTAAATGTACGGAATAGTTTTCAATTCCTGAACAGAATCCCATCTCTCGCATCATTTCTAAATCATAGTTGGTACGCTGTTCTAACCTTTGCGCTTCTAGTAATTTATTCTCATCTCGTAATTCTTTCAATCGTTCTTCCAATTCTTTTTCAATACGTTCAATCGCAACTTTCAACTTTTCTTCACGTGTTACGAAGTGAGAAGCTGGGAATATCGCAAAATGTTCTCTTTCTTTCAACACTTCACCTGTTAGGTAGTTAACTTCTCGGATACGGTCAATCTCATCGCCGAAAAACTCAACCCTTATACAAAGTTCTTCTTTAGAGGCTGGGAATATTTCAACTACATCACCACGCACTCGAAACGTTCCTCGTTGGAAATCGATGTCATTTCGTGTATATTGCACATCTACAAGTTTTCTAAGTAATTCACTTCTATCCATTTCCATACCAACTCGAACACTTACTACTAAATCTTTATATTCTTCAGGATTACCTAAACCATATATACAACTTACACTAGCAATAATAATTACATCATCGCGTTCAAATAATGCACTTGTAGCAGAATGTCGTAGTTGATCAATTTCATCATTGATTGAGGCATCTTTTTCAATAAAAGTGTCAGTAGACGGTACGTATGCCTCTGGTTGATAATAATCATAGTAACTTACAAAGTATTCCACCCTGTTTTCAGGAAAAAATTCTTTAAACTCACTATATAATTGTCCTGCTAATGTTTTGTTATGCGCGATAATTAACGTTGGTTTCCCAACTTCTTTAATAACATTACTCATCGTAAATGTTTTCCCTGTGCCAGTAGCACCTAATAAAGTTTGATGTCTTTTCCCCGCTTTAATACCTTCCACGATTTCTTCAATTGCTTGCGGTTGGTCACCTTGAGGCTCAAAATCAGAATGTATTTTAAAAGGATAATGTTCAACCATTGTCACATATGCCTCCTCTTTCAACGTATTATTTATATTTCCGCTCAACTCTTTGCTTTCTCATTACATATTTTAGCAAAGTAGTCACACAAAAAGCAAACGTTTGTTCGTAAAAATGTCGAACAAAGAAAAACAAACATAGTTGTGCTAACTATGCTTGCCTTAAATCAAATCGTTTATCTTGTTATTTTTAGTATGTAAATACACATTATATTAATCATCATTTTGTTTCAACAAATTTGTTTGAAACATTATTTTAAAGTTAATCTTAGCGATCTTCATCTTGATGTTTATGAAATTCGAGTTGATCTATAATTAAATAACCAGCTAATAATGACACTACATCAATAAAAATAATCCACTCGTTATGGAAATACTCTTTATAGATTGAGGCACCAATTAAAATTAATGTCAGAATAGTACCGACCCATTTACTTCTTGTTATTACACTAAATAATACTACCAAGACACATGGAAAGAATGCTGCGCTAAAATACCATATCATTCATTTTCCTCTTTTCTTTTATTTAAAATGTTCATGGTTGTTTCTCTTAATTCTGTTCTAGGTATAAAGTTTTCAGTCAACATTTCTGGAATGATATTATTAATAAAATCTTGTACAGATGCTAAATGGTCAAATTGAATAATTGTTTCTAGACTCATTTCATAAATTTCGAAAAATAATTCTTCGGGATTACGTTTTTGTATTTCTCCAAATGTTTCATAAAGCAAATCAATTTTATCAGCAACTGAAAGTATTTGGCCTTCTAATGAATCATCTTTACCTTCTTGCAGTCGTTGCTTATAAACATCTCTATATTGTAATGGAATTTCTTCTTCAATAAAGGTCTCTACCATTTCTTCTTCAACTTGCGAAAATAATTTTTTTAATTCACTACTCGCATATTTAACAGGTGTTTTTATATCACCAGTAAACACTTCGGCGAAATCATGATTTAATGCTTTTTCATATAAGCTTTTCCAATTAATCTTTCGTCCATGATATTCTTCAACTGTTGCTAGATATTGAGCAATTTTAGTTACTTTAAAGGAGTGTGCTGCAACATTGTGTTCAAAATATTTAAATTTTCCAGGTAATCTTATAAGTCTTTCCATATCTGATAATCTTTTAAAATATTGATGTACACCCATTTCAATTACCTCCTCCATTAATTAATCATAAATTATACTTTCTTTTTACATATCAATCAATTAAATATCATTTAAATATCTTCTTTATATAACTCTGATTAAATGATACCAAAAAATCCTCTCAACCTGTTACTTAAACAGGCTAAGAGGATAGTCTTGTCTTGATATATTACTTAGTGGATGTAATTATATTTTCCTGGATTTAAAATTGTTCTTGAAGATTTAACATTAAATCCAGCATAGTTCATTTCAGAAACAGTAATTGTTCCATTAGGGTTTACAGATTCAACAACACCAACATGTCCATATGGGCCAGCAGCTGTTTGGAAAATAGCGCCAACTTCTGGTGTTTTATCTACTTTAAATCCTGCAACTTTTGCTGCGTAATTCCAGTTATTTGCATTGCCCCATAAACTTCCTATACTTCTACCTAATTGTGCACGACGATCGAAAGCATAATATGTGCAGTTTCCATAAGCATATAAGTTCCCTCTGTTAGCAACTGATTTATTGTAGTTATGTGCAACAGGTACAGTTGGTACTGATTTTTGTACTTGAGCAGGTTTGTATGCTACATTAACTGTCTTAGCTACTGCTTGCTTAGGTGCTTGCTTAACTACTACTTTTTTAGACGCTTGTTGTACAGGTTGTTTTACTACCTTTTTAGCTTGGCTTGCTTTTCTTACTGGTGTTTTAACCGCTTTAGTTTGTTTCACTTTATTTTGAGGCACAAGTGAAATCACGTCACCAGGAAAAATTAAAGGTGTTACACCAGGATTGTATGAATATAATTGATTCAACGTTAAGTGATGCTCTAATGCAATCTTATATAATGAATCGCCAGCAACTACTGTATAAGTTGTCGGTGATTGCGTTTGTGCTTGAACATTTGATACATAATTATGTTGAACAGGTGTTTTTACTTGTGTGCCATGTTGTTGTGCATGTGCTGCATTATTTAAAGCTAAAAAAGCTAACACTGACGAAACCGTCACTGTAAGAGTTTTTTTCATCTTGCTGTCATTCCTTTGCTGTTAGTATTTTAAGTATGCAAATACTATAGCACAATACATTTTGTCAAAAGCTATTGTTATAACGATGTAATCAAATGGTTAACAATATAAAAAGAATACAACCTTTTATCATAGTGTAAAATGTATTCATACCATGTAATTGAGAACGTTTTCAACGATTAATTCAATACCTTGAAAATCGCCATAGGTAATATTACTAAATGCACACTGCATATGTTGTTTTAACAAATACAACTTTCAAAAAATATATTCTAACTCTATCTACCGAATTGTACTTAAATATTCATAAACAAATCATATTCCAAAATCTAATTTACAATTTATTTAGCTACCTTTAAAAAAACCAAAAACCGACGCCCTTTTAGAGCCTCGGTTTTAAAATATATATTAATCGTGCGACATTGTCTGTCTTAAATATGATTCGATAAATGGTCCAATGTCTCCATCCATCACTGCATCAACCTTACCTGTTTCTTCGTTCGTACGATGATCTTTCACCATTGAGTATGGATGGAAAACATATGATCTAATTTGGCTTCCCCAGCCGATTTCTTTTTGTTCGCCACGAATTTCAGCCATTTCACGTGCCTGCTCTTCCAATTTTAATTGATATAATTTAGACTTTAACATTTTCATAGCTGCTTCACGGTTTTTAATTTGAGAACGTTCATTTTGGTTATTAACAACTATACCTGAGGGGTGGTGGGTAATTCGTATTGCCGATTCAGTTTTGTTAATATGCTGACCACCTGCACCAGAAGCTCTGAATGTATCAACTGTAATATCATCCGGATTGATTTCAATCTCTATTTCATCATTATTAAAATCTGGAATAACGTCGCATGATGCAAATGATGTATGACGACGTCCTGATGAATCAAATGGAGAAATTCGTACTAGTCGGTGTACACCTTTTTCAGCTTTTAAATAACCATAAGCATTATGCCCTTTGATGAGCAATGTTACACTTTTAATCCCTGCTTCATCCCCAGGTAGATAATCAACAGTTTCAACTTTAAAGCCTTTCTTCTCACAATAACGTTGATACATTCTAAATAGCATATTAGCCCAATCTTGAGACTCCGTGCCACCTGCACCAGGATGTAACTCTAGAATTGCGTTATTGGCATCGTGAGGCCCATCTAATAATAATTGCAATTCGTATTCATCCACTTTAGCCTTAAAATTAATGACCTCTTGCTCTAAGTCTTCTTTCATTTCTTCATCAAATTCTTCTTGTAATAAATCCCAAGTAGCATCCATGTCATCTACTTCTGCTTGTAGTGTTTTATAACCATTAACTATTGCTTTTAACGCATTATTTTTATCTATAATATCTTGCGCTTTCGTTTGGTTATCCCAAAAATTAGGTTCTGCCATCATTTCTTCATATTCTTGAATATTAGTTTCTTTGTTCTCTAAGTCAAAGAGACCCCCTAATTTGTGTTAAATCTTGATTATACTTATCTATATTTCGTTTGATTTCTGATAATTCCATAGCATTCGCTCCTATTTATATTTCAATTCAAGTCATTGATTTGTATCTTTTATAATGCTAAATTTTAACATAATTTTGTTAAATAACAATGTTAAGAAATATAAGCACACTGACAATTAGTTTATGCATTTATTGTTAAAAATCAGTACATTTATCATCGACATATGCCTAAACCGATTTTTTAAAACTAAGTACATAACAACGTTTAACAACTTCTTCACATTTTTTAAAGTATTTAACGCTTGTAAAATAAAAAGACTCCTCCCATAACACAAACTATAGGTGTTTAATTGGAAGGAGTTATTTTATATCATTTATTTTCCATGGCAATTTTTGAATTTTTTACCACTACCACATGGACAATCATCGTTACGACCAACTTGATCGCCTTTAACGATTGGTTTCGGTTTCACTTTTTCTTTACCATCTTCAGCTGAAACGTGCTTCGCTTCACCAAACTCTGTTGTTTTTTCACGTTCAATATTATCTTCAACTTGTACTACAGATTTTAAAATGAATTTACAAGTATCTTCTTCAATATTTTGCATCATGATATCAAATAATTCATGACCTTCATTTTGATAGTCACGTAATGGATTTTGCTGTGCATAAGAACGTAAGTGAATACCTTGACGTAATTGATCCATTGTGTCGATATGATCAGTCCAATGGCTATCAATAGAACGAAGTAAAATCATACGCTCAAACTCATTCATTTGTTCTTCTAAGATATCTTTTTGACTTTGATATGCTGCTTCAATCTTAGCCCAAACGACTTCGAAAATATCTTCAGCATCTTTACCTTTGATATCATCCTCTGTAATGTCACCTTCTTGTAAGAAGATGTCATTAATGTAGTCGATGAATGGTTGATATTCAGGCTCGTCATCTGCTGTATTAATATAGTAATTGATACTACGTTGTAACGTTGAACGTAGCATTGCATCTACAACTTGAGAGCTGTCTTCTTCATCAATAATACTATTTCTTTCGTTATAGATAATTTCACGTTGTTTACGTAATACTTCATCGTATTCTAAGATACGTTTACGCGCGTCGAAGTTATTACCTTCTACACGTTTTTGTGCTGATTCTACAGCTCTTGATACCATTTTTGATTCAATTGGTGTAGAGTCATCTAAACCTAGTCGGCTCATCATTTTCTGTAAACGTTCAGAACCAAAACGAATCATTAATTCATCTTGTAATGATAAATAGAAGCGACTATCCCCTTTATCACCTTGACGTCCAGAACGACCACGTAACTGGTCATCAATACGACGAGATTCATGTCGTTCTGTACCTATTACTGCTAAACCCCCTAATTCCTCTACGCCTTCACCTAATTTGATATCTGTACCACGACCAGCCATGTTAGTGGCAATAGTAACGGCACCTTTTTGTCCAGCGCCTGCAACAATTTCAGCTTCACGTTCATGATTTTTCGCATTTAACACATCATGACGGATACCACGTTTTTTAAGTAAATTTGAAATATATTCAGAAGTCTCAACTGCAACAGTACCTAATAGCACTGGTTGCCCTGCCTTGTGTTTTTCAACAACATCTTCTACTACTGCATCAAATTTACCTTTTTGGCTAATGTAAATTAAATCAGACTTATCGTTACGTTGCACAGGTTTATTTGTCGGAATTTGAGTTACTGTCATGTTATAAATATTTCTAAATTCTTCTTCTTCAGTTTTAGCTGTACCTGTCATACCTGCAAGTTTATTGTACATTCTGAAATAGTTTTGGAATGTAATAGACGCCATAGTTTTAGATTCATTTTGAATTTGAACGCCTTCCTTCGCTTCAATAGCTTGGTGTAAACCTTCCGAGAAACGACGGCCTGGCATTGTACGTCCTGTAAATTGATCGACAATTAATACTTCGCCATCAACAACCATATAGTCTACATCACGTTGTAATGTAACGTGCGCACGTAAAGCTGTGTTGATATGACTAATAACATCAACATTTTGTACATCATATAAGTTTTCAACTTTGAACATACGTTCAGCTTTATCCGCACCTTGTTCTGTTAAATGTACAGCTTTCGTTTTTTCATCGTATTTATAATCTTCGTCCTGTTTTAACATTTTCGCAAAAACATTTGCTTGTGTATAAAGTGACGTTGACTTTTCAGCTTCACCAGAAATAATTAATGGCGTACGTGCCTCGTCGATTAAAATTGAGTCAACCTCATCAATGATTGCAAAATGTAATGGACGCATTACTCTATCTTCAGAATAATTCACCATGTTATCTCGTAAGTAATCAAAACCTAGCTCATTATTAGTACTGTAAGTAATGTCTTGTGCGTATGCTTCACGTTTTTCTTCTGTCGTCTTACTGTTTAAGTTTAATCCGACAGTCAAACCTAAGAAGTTATATAACTCAGCCATTTCTTCACTTTGAACACTTGATAAGTATTCATTGACTGTAATAACGTGAACACCTCTACCAGCTAATGCATTTAAGTATGTTGGCATTGTCGCTGTTAATGTTTTACCTTCACCTGTTCTCATCTCAGCGATATCACCTTTATGAATTGCAATACCACCCATAATTTGAACTTTATATGGTGTCATATTGAATACACGTTTAGAGCCTTCTCTAACAAGTGCATATGCTTCTGGTAAAATTTTATCTAAATAATCATTTTGCTTTTTGACATTATCAATGTCAGCTAATTCTGTTTGGAATTGTTTCGTTTTATTACGAATTTCTTCATCAGTTAAAATTGCCGTTTTTTCTTCTAAAGCGATTACTTTATCAGCAAGTTTACCTAACTGTTTAATTTCTTTATTATTGCCATCAAGAATTTTTGATAAAAATCCCATTTCGTTCGCTCCTTTAGCTAAAAAACTGTTTGGCCTACAACAATATATCTTATCATTTATAGTTAGAAAATTATACTTATTTACTCATTTGTAGAATCAATATAAATATATTTATGACATACTTCATTCACATTCTGTTGTCAACAAGTTTATCACTAATAAATATATTCTCAATACGCAATTATACTTCCTAATAAATTATATTATAAATATTTTACGATTTTCGACTCGGACTATACAAAAGACTGACATACTATTATTAACTTAACATTCAAATATATACATCCATTAACATTAGCATAGTCACTATGTTTCATTCAACAAATTACATTATCGAACTATGAAATAGTCATAATTTGCTTTTGGAGTATAAAAAAGCACTTGTGCAAAAACACAAGTGCTTTAAACTTAATTTATTGTTCACTAGTTTGAATCAAGCCATATTTACCGTCTTTACGGCGGTAAACGATACTTGTTCCATCAGTTTCTCTGTCTGTGAATACAAAGAAGTCATGACCTAATAGATTCATTTGTAATACCGCTTCTTCTGAATCCATTGGTTTTAAGCTGAATTCTTTTGAACGAATAATTTCTATCTCGTTATCATCGTAAGCGTCATTATCAACTTGTGTTTCTTGCATTTCTTGTAATTCGGCAACAAACACTTCTTGATCTCCTCGATCACGGCTCTTACGATTAATACGTGTTTTATATTTTCGAACTTGTCTTTCAAGTTTATTATTAATTAAATCAATACCTGCGTATAAATCATCGTTTCGCTCTTCAGCTCTTAACGTAACATTTTTCAATGGAATTGTTACTTCAATTTTAGTAGCTGAATTTGAATAAGTTTTAACTTTAACATGCGCCACTGCATTTGGTACGTCATTAAAATAACGTTCCAACTTACCAATTTTTTCCTCAATATAGTTGCGAATAGCATCTGTGATAGTGAGGTTATCTCCATGAATTTCAAATCTAATCATAGTAATCTCTCCTTAAACCTCTTTATTGGTAACTCTTTATTATATTTTAACATTTTTACGCTATCGTGCAAACGCAAACACTTTGAATTTTCTGATATTTTTAGCATATAATTTACACCCTGCACGATGAATTGTTAATCCAGTTGTATAAATA
Source organism: Staphylococcus sp. EG-SA-18 (assembly GCF_017151825.1). Taxonomy (NCBI): domain Bacteria; kingdom Bacillati; phylum Bacillota; class Bacilli; order Caryophanales; family Staphylococcaceae; genus Staphylococcus; species Staphylococcus sp. EG-SA-18. The sequence goes on along the minus strand of NZ_JACYVY010000001.1, from coordinate 69,196 downwards.
TCGTCAACGAGTAATATTTCCTTGCCATTTAAATCTAATTCCGTATCAATAATAAATGGATTTTCATCTGCCAGACGCTCTTTCTTAGTTAAATGAGACTGTTTTGGTCTATTTGACATCTTTAAAATCTTATCAAAGCGAATCCCTTTAGCTTTTAGTACTGCTTCTACCGGGTTAAATGTTCTAGATAAATCATGTGCCGGCGAAGAAGGAATTGGCACAATATAGTCATAAGATGTTTGTGGTATTTCAATCAAATGTGCCAATAATTCACATAAATAATAGTCTTTCAAAAATTTATACTGATGTATCATCTCTTTCATTAAACCGTCATATTGAAATTGACAATATAATTGTTCCATTAAATTAAAGTGTGCCGATAGAAACTTGCAGTCTAAACAATACGCTTCATCTTGATTTAAGTGTTTTAAGCACCTTGAACATCGCCTTGCTTTAATATCAAGTTTAATATTGTCCCAATTCTCTTTGCATCTGTCACATAATCTATTAGGTTTCTTGAACAAATTATAAATGGTTATATTTTCATATAACTTAGCACCACAACTCAAACAATTATTCATCAATCCAACCTCTTTTTAATGCTAATTTGTTCATCCTTTGAATCTCTTTTTTAGCTTGAATCATATTCATACTTACTCCTTCATGAAAAAACAATACTTTTCCAGTAGGACATTCTAATTTTCGTCCAACACGTCCAGCAATTTGTATTAAAGCCTCTTGAGTATATTGATGTGCATCGATAACAACAACATCCAAATTTGCCATTGTAAATCCACGTTCTAATATTGTCGTAGTAAAAATGACATCGAAATGTCCATTCCTTAATTGTTCAACTTTTTCAAAGCGAAAAACATCCTCGCTATGGACGTATGTTAATTTAGTAATTTTCTGCTTATAAACCGAAAATGTTTTAATCATTGTTTCTATATTGTTAAAAAACACCAGTGTATAACGTTGATTATTAATTTGATCTTGTAAAATTCGGTATAACATTTTCTGAATCTTATTATTATTAAGTTTGAAATAACGATATTTAGGAACTGGAAGTGATTTTTTATGAAAGCGAGCTGGCAATTTAATTATATTTTCGTGGGGAATCTCTGACAGAAGTTGTTTCGGTGGTGTTGCTGTCATATAAATTGTTGCATGTTCAACTTTAGAAGATGACTTCAATGCTTGTTGTAGATTTTTATCCATTGATAAAGGAAAGGCATCGACTTCATCAATAAAAATAGTATCAAAGTGCTGTTTGAATCGGTAAAGTTGATGCACTGTGCATACAACAAAATGCCCTTCAAATTGTTGTCTTGATTGCTGGTGTAGTATGTCTATATCTTCATTAAGAAATGCGTCTTTAATACGTTTACTAATTTCTACAACAACATCTACACGTGGTGACACAATAGCTATATTATCTCCCTGTATTCTTGCATATTGAATGCCTTGAAACATCATTTCTGTCTTACCTGCACCTGTTACGGCATATAACAAAATCGTTTGTCTCTTTCTAATGGCTCGAACAATATGTTCTGAGGCATAAGACTGCTGTTCCGACAATTCAAATGAGAGATGATAATATGCTTGTGATGAACTTTGCGAACTCTCTGTTATTTTATATCTTGTTACATTATCCATTCGACCCAGTGATATACAATTTCTGCAATATACAATTTTCTTGGAATGTACTGAGGAATCATACTGATAAAAATGCTTTGGATTTGTACTTTCACATTGAACACAATAATAGTTTGAATTTTGTTTGATGACACCTGTTACTTCTTTTTTAATTTTTTCATTAGTAAGTGAAGTATGAGGATGAATTAATTTCCCGTAATGTTTAATGCTTAAAACCTCATTTCAACGTAAAAAAGAGCCTAATATTATAATGATTTTCTTATATCTTTAGCATTTTGGCTTTCAAATGATGAACATTTAAAGCCATGTATACGAGAGATAATTTCCAATTACAATATAGACTCTTTTATTAAAATTTTATAATTATGTTAATCTTATTTTTCTGCCAACATAGCCTAAACCTAATCCACCAGAACCTAAATGTGCTGCAACAACTGGACCAAACTCAGAGTATGCTACTTGATAAGCTGAAGGACAATCATCTTGTAACTTTTTGTATAACGCTTGACCATCTTCGAAATGATCTCCATTTATGACAAATAAAGTTACTTCTTCAAAGTCTTTTACAATATCTAATACTTTCTTTTCTAATGTTTGAATGGCACGCTTTTTAGTACGAACTTTTTCTTCTGGTATAATCTTGCCATCTTCAAACTTAAGAACTGGCTTCATTTTCAATAATGTTCCAACCCATGCTTGAGCACCAGTAATTCGACCACTTTTTTGTAAATTCTTTAAGTCATCAACAATTAAATATGCACCTGTGTGTTCACGCATATTAGTTAAATCATCAATAATTTGCTGTGGTTCGTATCCTTCTTCAACCATTTCAATAGCACGTAATACATAACATCCTTCAATCATTGCTGCAAGCTTACTATCAAATGCATGTACATTAACACCTTCAACCATTTCCCCTGCTTGATAACTAGATTGATAACTTCCACTAATCCCACTGGATAAGCAAATGACAATGATATCTGTGTAACCCTGATCTCTTAGCATTTCATATTTAGTAATCCATTCGCCAATTGCTGGTTGGCTTGTTGTTGGAATCGTTTGAGACGATGCCATTTTATTATAAAATTCTTCAATTGCTATTTCATTACTTTCTGTAAAGTTCTTCCCATCATCAAAAGTCACACTTAATGGCGCTATTTGAATATTATATTTATCGATTAAGTCCTGCGACAGATAACTTGTAGAATCGGTCATCACAGCAATTTTCATAGTCGTCCTCCTAAAATATACTCATAGCAATGATACAATATTTCAGTTAAAAAGAAAATGGCAATCAAACGATTTATAGTCATGTCATTTTCAGTGTATAATGAAGATTAAATAATCTTAAGCTTATGAATTAAGGAGTTATTATGACACAAAATATCATTACTGTTAAAAAAGAACACATTATTGAAAATGTGATTAGTAAATCAAGATTCATTGCTCATATCAAACCTGTTCAAAATGAAGATGAAGCTAAAGCATTTATTGCTGCAATAAAAAAAGAACATAAAGATGCCACTCATAATTGTTCTGCATATACTATTGGACCTGAAATGAATATTCAAAAAGCGAATGATGACGGTGAACCGACAGGAACTGCCGGTGTCCCAATGTTAGACATATTAAAAAAGCTCGATGTTCATAATGCGTGTGTCGTAGTAACAAGATATTTTGGTGGTATTAAATTAGGTGGTGGCGGTTTAATTCGCGCCTATAGCGGTGCTGTTAGAGACGTCATTTATGATGTCGGACGTGTCGAACTACGAGAAGCAGTACCATGTATAGTAACACTGAATTATGATCAAACTGGTAAATTTGAATATGAATTAGCTTCAACTCATTTTATGTTAAGAAACCAAACTTACACTGATAAGGTAAGCTACTATATCGATGTCGTTAAAAGTGACTATGAAGCGTTTATTAACTTTTTAAATCAAATGACTGCAGGAAATTTCGATTTGACTGAAGAAACTCCAAAGCAGTTACCTTTCGATATACCAACTGAATAAAAATAAAAAGCACTATCATAAGACGGTAAATATCAATTGCGTATTATTAAACGACAATTGAAGTACACGTTTATGGCAGTGCTTTTTTATATTTGAAATTTAATACATAAAAAATTGCAAAGAGTAAAGCCATATAATACAAATTATCCCATACAGCTATGCTTTCATTCCCTATTCCTCTTTGTGTGACGATTTCCGACTAATTAAATTTAATATTGGTCGGTAGTTGTTATCTATTAATCCTGTAAATTCAACAATTAATTCAATACTAAATATGATTAATACAAACATTAATACAACACCTAATGGTGGCGATACATACAAAATAATGCTCGAAAGACTAAATAAAATAGAGATTGAATAGATTAATAATACTGTTTGTCTATGTGTGTAGCCTAAAGCTAATAGTTTATGATGCAAATGCGATTTATCAGCTTGCATTATATGCTGCCCTTTTTTCACACGTCGAATCATTGCGAACAAAGTATCAATGAATGGAACTGCTAAGATAACAATTGGGAAGAACAATGCAATAATTGTAATATTTTTGAATCCGAGTAAAGAAAGGAATCCGATGATAAATCCAATCATTAAAGCCCCACTATCACCTAAAAATATTTTGGCAGGATGGAAATTGTAAAATAAAAACCCAATTAAAGAGCCTAATAAAACACAACAAATCATCGTTATGAAAATATTAGCTTGTAAAATTGCAATGAATCCTATTGTAATGAGTCCGATTGCAGAAACACCCGACGCCAAACCATCGAGTCCATCAATTAAGTTAATTGCATTTGTAATAGCAACAATCCAAATCACAGTAATTGGAATACTAAGAAATCCAAAATGAATCGTTGTACCCATTGGCAACGAAATAAAATCAATAGTCACACCATAAAAAGCAACTACTAAGGCAGCGGCAATTTGACCAGCCAATTTTATATACGGTTTCAAATCGTAGATATCATCTACAAGCCCAAGTACGTACATAATAATCGCACCAATAATAAGTGGTTTGATTTCTGTTTCAATAGGATGACCAATCCAAATACCTATTAAAAATGAAAAGAGAATCACTGTACCACCCATAACTGAAATAGGTTTAGTGTGTACTTTTCTAAAATTTGGTTTATCAACTAAATTTAATCTTTTCGATATTGCAATAACAATTGGTGTTATCGTCAAACTGACAATCATTGTTACTGCAACTAGTAATAATGTAACCATTTATTCACCTTCATCGATATTAATTGTTTTTAACGTTATATTTATTTAATATTGTCTTTATAGAATGATATATCTATTTTCTACGTATATCTTATAGCTTTATTATAAATTAATTCGCTCAATCAATGATATCATATTTACAACTATACGATTCATTTCTTATATATCGCCTATTATTCATTTTTTCATCATATCATTTAAGGCAACATTTTAACATCAAAGTCTATATCATACATTAATTTTATATGTAAACTAATGACAAATTGTAAGTTTTCACTTACAATAGCTAGTGGTCAATTAAAGGAGTCGATTCAGACATGTTCGAAGCATTTATATACAATATATCTGTTATAGTCGCTGGAATCTATTTATTCCATCGCTTACAGTATTCAGAAAACAAACGTATGGTTTTTTCTAAGGCTTATGTCACTGTTTTAATGACAATCGTATCATTATTATTATCTGTCTACCCTATCCCTTATCGTGAAGATTATTTAATTCACTTAACATTCGTTCCTTTATTGTTTTTAGGTAGATTTACAAATATGGTCTATACATTATCTGCCACAGTAATTGTAGCAATTGTTGAAATTGTAGTATTTAACAACTCGATTATGTACGGTGTTACGTTGATTGTTATTGCTGCAGTAACAAGTGCTATTGGACCATTTTTAAAACAAAATGATGTGCTATCATTATTAATACTTAATGTTGTTACAATAATCATTTTATTTGGTGTCGCGTTAGTGAGTCCTATTTACACACTATCGGAAGTTATCATTTTAATACCAATTTCATTAATTATCACTTTAGCTTCAGCGATAACATTTGTCGATATTTGGCATTTCTTCTCACTCGTAAATCGTTATGAAAACGAAGATAAATATGATTACTTAACAGGCTTAGGTAATGTAAAAGAATTTGATAGACATTTAAATGAAATTTCACGAAAAGCTGAAAAAGAACATCAAAGTATCGCTTTATTATTAATCGATATCGATGGATTTAAAGATGTCAATGATACCTACTCACACAAATCAGGTGATGCTGTATTAAAACAAATGTCTCAATTACTTAAAAACTATGTGCCGAATCAATTTAAAATTTTTAGAAATGGTGGCGAAGAGTTCTCAGTTGTCATTCACAATTATTCACTTGATCAAAGTGTTAAATTGGCTGAAAATATTCGTTCGGGTGTTGAAAAATCATCATTCCATTTACCAAACAAAGAAGTTATTAAATTGTCAGTGTCTATCGGTGTTGGATATTTAACAGATGACGATCCAAAATCACAGCGTAAAGTGTTTAAAGATGCAGACGATATGGTGCATGTAGCCAAAAATCAAGGGCGAAACAAAGTAATGTTTAACCCTATTATCAATTTATAACAACGACAAAACTGTTAATCCTTTGCTATTATTAAATCATAGTATAATAGCAAAGATTAACAGTTTTTCTTATTTAAATTTGAACCATACAAGTTCATCATACTAACACAAAGTCTCACTATTGAAAGTTGCAACAACAAGTTGTAAACTTCAATTGTTCAAATAAATAACACATATCATTGGAGGTGAATTGATATGCCAGATTCAATCACAATTATAGATGAAAACAAAGTGATTGATGTTGTATTAATTGCAGGTAGAATTTTACTTGAATCAGGTGCTGAAACATATCGAGTTGAAGATACAATGAACCGTATCGCACATAGTTATGGTCTTCATAATACATATAGTTTTGTCAGTTCAACTGCAATTATTTTTTCATTAAACGATCGAACAAGTACAAGATTAATTCGTGTACAAGAGCGTACAACAGATTTAGAGAAAATCGCTTTAACGAATAGTCTTTCACGTAAAATATCAAATAAAGAACTCACAATTGATGAAGCTAAATCTGAATTTATTCATTTACAGCATGCATCATTACAATATTCTTTTTTAACGAATTTCTTTGCAGCTGCCATTGCATGTGGCTTCTTCCTATTTATGTTTGGTGGTGTCGCATCAGATTGTTGGATTGCAGTCATTGCTGGCGGATCCGCATTTTTAACATTCAGCTTTGTGCAACGCTATATACAAATTAAATTTTTCTCAGAGTTTGTTGCAGCCGCTGTGGTCATATCCATTGCAGCCACATTTACTAAATTAGGCATTGCAACCAATCAAGATATCATTACTATAGCCAGTGTCATGCCACTTGTCCCTGGTATATTAATTACCAATGCCATTCGAGATTTATTAGCGGGTGAATTACTTGCAGGTATGTCTCGTGGTGTTGAAGCTGCATTAACAGCATTCGCAATCGGTGCTGGTGTCGCAATCGTTTTATTAATCATTTAAGGAAGGACTGTTAAAGCATGCTATTTTATTTATTTCATTTTACAATCAGCTTTATATCAACAGTACTTTTCTCTATCATTTTCAATGCACCCAAACGCCTCTTAGTAGCATGTGGATTTGTGGGTGCCATTGCATGGACGATTTACCAATTAACGGTAGATTTAGAGTTTGGAAAAGTTGGCGCTTCATTTTTGGGAAGCTTAATTTTAGGCTTAATGAGTCATACTATGAGCCGCAGATATAAACGACCGGTAATTATATTCATAGTGCCAGGCATTATACCATTAGTACCTGGTGGTGCAGCTTATCAAGCGACTCGTTTTTTAGTATCAAATGATTATACAAGTGCTGTAAATACATTTTTAGAAGTTACACTGATTTCAGGTGCGATTGCTTTCGGTATATTAGTTTCTGAAATTCTATATTACCTATACACACGTATCAAACAACTGTATGGTAAAATCAAAGGTAAGACATATAAAAAATCTTACAACATGAATAATAGAGTTTAAGGGGTCGAATATAATGAAGAACCAATTGATAGATAGATTAACAAGATATACGACAATTGATACGCAATCTGATCCAAAATCTACAACAACACCTTCAACTGAAAAGCAATGGGATTTGTTACATTTATTAGAAAAAGAATTACAACAATTAGGATTGCCAACTGATTTAGATGAAAATGGCTACTTATTTGCTACATTAGAAAGTAACATCGATGTCGATGTCCCAACAGTTGGATTTTTGGCGCATGTTGATACATCACCTGATTTCAATGCTTCAAATGTTAAACCGCAAATTATTGAAAACTATGATGGTAAGCCATACAAACTAGGCAATACTAAACGTGTCTTAGATCCTAAAGTATTTCCAGAACTTAACAGTTTAGTTGGTCATACATTAATGGTAACTGATGGTACATCGTTACTAGGTGCAGACGATAAAGCGGGTATTGTGGAAATTATGGAAGCTATTTGTTATTTACAAGAACATCCAGAAATTAAACATGGTACCATTCGCATTGGATTTACACCAGACGAAGAAATCGGTCGTGGTCCACATAAATTTGATGTTGACCGCTTCAATGCTGATTTTGCTTATACTATGGATGGTAGTCAATATGGAGAATTACAATATGAAAGCTTTAACGCTGCTGAAGCGGTTATTACATGCCACGGTGTAAATGTTCATCCTGGTTCAGCTAAAAATGCAATGGTAAACGCAATACGTTTAGGTGAACAATTCGATAGTTTGCTACCTGATAGTGAAGTTCCGGAGCGAACAGAAGGATACGAAGGCTTTTATCACTTAATGAACTTTGAAGGAACTGTTGAAAAAGCAACTTTGCAATACATTATTCGTGATCATGATAAAAAACAATTCGAATTGCGTAAGAAACGTATTTTAGAAATACGTGACGATATCAATGCCCATTTTGAAAATTATCCAGTTAAAGTTGATATATCGGATCAATATTTCAATATGGCAGAAAAAATATTACCATTGCCTCATATTATTGATATACCTAAACGTGTCTTTGCCAAATTAGATATTCCAGCAAACACTGAACCTATTCGCGGTGGTACAGATGGTTCACAATTGTCATTTATGGGGTTACCAACTCCAAACATCTTTACAGGTTGCGGTAACTTCCACGGCCCATATGAATATGCATCCATTGATGTTATGGAAAAAGCAGTACAAGTAATCATTGGAATTGTAGAAGATATCGCTGAAAATCACTAAAAACCAACGATTATATACCAACTCAGGCTTAATTAATAAAAAAATCACGCTAACATTCAGTGCAATGATAGCGTGATTTTTCATATTTTTTACGTATACTTTCGATCTTCTAATTCGTTTTGCTAACCATCATAAATGTTATTAACCAACATGACAGCATCACCAATTTAGTCCTTCTTTACTAAACCTCAACATTAAAATGTGTTTTCAACAGTTTTAAAGACTGAACCGTATAATGCCTAATTTGTAACCCCATTTTAAAGTCAGTATAAGTTTCTGGCATATCGATAAATGTATTAAACATTGCTGTAACCCCTTGTGATTCAAATAAATCAAACTTTTCAGCAGTTGCACAAATTGCAATGGCAACCTTTTGATGTTTATGACAAAGTTCTGCAATACGCAATGTTGTCGTTTCTAGCAACTGATCATTTTCATTTAACCCTTCTCCAAAAATAATTAAATCCGCTTGTTCAACTAAATTTTCTAAATGTGTTAGTTGGTCTACTAATGCATGACTGGTTAATATTTCAGCTTGATACAGTCCATTCAAGACTGCTGCAATTCCACCACCAGCACCACCACGTTCAACTGGACCAATTGCAATTTTCAATTCACTTTTAAATAACTCACTAAAATACCAAATTAAATTATCGATTTCTGCTGCTTGATTATGATTCAACTGATGCGCATCATAAGTTTGCATGATTTCACTTTGCTTACCATATAATCGACTTGAAAAATCCGACATTACTTGAATTCTTGCTGTTTCCATTTTAGGGTGTAAGTTCGACATATCCATACGACGAATATATTTAATTACACCAGCACCTTGTCTCATATCTACGACACGCCCTTCGTCATCATAGAATTGAGCACCTAATGCTTGTAACATACCTGCACCAGCATCAAAACTATCAATCCCACCTAGTGAAATTACAACATGTTTTGCGTCGTTATCTAATGCATGTTTAATCATTTCTCCTAAACCATAACTTGTTCGTTCAACAATTGGTTTTTTACCTTTTAAAAATAAATTCCCCTCGATAACGGTCATCCCTGTATCAGTTTGTCCGTAAACACCTTCAACTTCATTCATATCTGCATCATGTACTGGTATACGATACTTTTGCCCAGATTGCCATAAAAATACAGAATCTAATAATTCATGTCTTCCATTAAACAATGGTACTTGAACTACATCTGCAGTTTCAATTTGGCTTGCAACTGCCTCTTCAACATATCTATTAGCTTGATAACTCGAAATAATTCCATGAAACTCATCCATGGCTACTAATACTTTCATAACCTTGACCACCTTACTTTATTATTTGTTGTGATACGTTTTTTATTCATAAAAGATTAATCTTAAATTTTAGATTTTATCTCGTGATTATATGCGAACATTTAACATGACATGATTATTAATTATTCCAGTAAATAACAATATGCTTCTTTTGGTTTAGCATATATTTCCTATTAAACTAACTTACAAATCATGTTTAAATTTTCTTATTGGATTCGTCGTTTTCCAAAATATTTTCAATAAAAATACTCGAATACATTATACATATGTTTGTAAAAAAGTACTAACTTAACTGCTTCTAAAGGTGACATAAAATAAAAGGTCAGAACATCATTATAGCCAAACTACTCTGATTCACACGAATTTAAGTTGTGCTATTCACGTCTAGTAGTGTAAGGCAAAATGTTCCAACCCTATAGTTTCATTATTCTTCTGCTTGTGCTAATGACGACACATTGATATCACCGTGGTCTCGATTCCAAACCATTTCACCATTTACAAAATAAAATGCTTGAGGTGATTCATGTTTAACGTTCGTTTTTTTAGCAATATAATCTGACAAATCGCGTTCTTGTTGGACAATCAAATAATAACCGTCCATATCGCGTTCATATAAAAATTTATTAAATTGATCGTACGCATTTGCCGATATTGGACAAGTTTCACTATGTTTTAATACAAAAACATATTTATTTTCCTCAATAACCTGTTCAAATTGGTCAATTGAACTTAGCTTTATAGCCACTCTATTCACCTCTAAAAATATTTATCACATTTAAATAGCATCTGCGTGACATTTTTATACATATAGTTAATATCAATGTTTACCATTATACACATAGTAAGTTGACATGTTAACCATAAATTCAAAATTTTTAACTTTGAAAAATGATTATAGTTATTTTTCTTCTAATTTTTCAAGCTTTTTTTCAAAGGCTTTATCGCCGTGAGTTATATCTATACCCTTTTTCGGCAACTTATCTACATCGACTTTTGATAACTTCTCACTAACCTTTATTGTTTCAATACGTGTATTATAATAGTTCTGCAGACTGTAATACATTTCTATTGCGTTTTTCCTTGCATTATTAACATGCTTATCACTAATATTAGTTTGGTTAATATCGGTAATTTGCTTTTCAATCATTGGCATAATGTGATTTTTAATCGCGCCTTTTACTTCATTTTCTTTACTATCATCTAGGTTCTTCTTCGCAGTATCTCTTAACGCTTTATTATTATGTTCTAATTTTGTCGTAAGATTAGTTGCTTCACTTTTATTATCAGCTAATTTAATTTCTGATTCAACTTTGTATCTATTTTTTTCAAATTGTTTCGTATAATCTAAAATGTCTTCGTTATACTTGATAGATTGATTACATAAACCTATGAATTTTTTTAATTGATATATCGCATCCTTCTTCTCATTTGCAAGCGTCATATATTCTTTTTTTAATTTCTTAACTTTCATTGTATCATCAGGCAAATTTTTTGCTGACTTATAATATGCTTCAAATTTAGGTATGAGATGGTTTTTAACATCTTCTTGTAGTGCCTTAAATTCTTTACTATTTTTATCAGTTGTATCAGTTTTACTTAGATGATCAATTTCTTTCAAATGTATATTATCCATGACATGTTGTAATTCTTTTTGTTTTTGCTCAACATCTTTAAATTGCTTAGTAAATTGATGTTGTGCCTCTTTTTCTTTATTACCACAAGCACTTATTACTACAAATAAAATCGCTAAAACAGCGATAATAACAATTTTTTTCATGATTGCACTCCTTAACAGATTCATTATACAAAAACATGTTTATTATGAAAATGAATTATGTTATAGTATTCCAGACTTTATCGTGATTAAATTAAATTTCAATATCAAAGGAGTTTATCATGTATTCAAATGTTCAACCATTCATTAATAGTGATTTAACTAATTGTTTTCAATCACAATACACTGAAATTGAATCATTATTATTCAACCTCTTAGACAGCCCAGTAAAATATACAAAACATATTGGCGGTACGCATCATTTTAAATATTCAACAGAGCCAATTTTAGATATTTTAGTAGGTGTAGAAAATTTGCATGATATTACATCCTTAGATGAAAAACGCTTAAATTATGTAGGGTTTTATCGCTTGCATCATAAATATAATAAGAAAGTTATGATGGCGAAGTTTAACAATTTTCATGAACTAAAACAACAGGTGCGTCTACATATCATTCAAATGAATACCCAAACATTTGAATCTTATCTTGCACTTGATTACCTCTTATCAACTAATGATGATATTGCTTTGCAATTCCATACAAAAAAGCACCAAATATTGCAACATAGCTTAACAATTAGACAATATGAGATGCAAAAGCAACAATACTTTGAAAAACTATGTAAAAAATACTTATAACGACAATAATTCCGTATTTTATAATTATACTAATTCTAATACTTTCTTTTCAATTTTCGCAAATGAATTTTAAAATTGGTATAATACTATATGATATTAAAGACATGAGAAAGGATGTACTGAGAAGTGATAAATAAAGACATCTATCAAGCTTTACAACAACTTATCCCAAATGAAAAAATTAAAGTTGATGAACCTTTAAAACGATACACTTATACTAAAACAGGTGGTAATGCCGACTTTTATATTACCCCTACTAAAAATGAAGAAGTACAAGCAGTTGTTAAATATGCCTATCAAAATGAGATTCCTGTTACATATTTAGGAAATGGCTCAAATATTATTATCCGTGAAGGTGGTATTCGTGGCATTGTAATTAGTTTATTATCACTAGATCATATCGAAGTATCTGATGATGCGATAATAGCCGGTAGCGGCGCTGCAATTATTGATGTCTCACGTGTTGCTCGTGATTACGCACTTACTGGCCTTGAATTTGCATGTGGTATTCCAGGTTCAATCGGTGGTGCAGTGTATATGAATGCTGGCGCTTATGGTGGCGAAGTTAAAGATTGTATAGACTATGCGCTTTGCGTAAACGAACAAGGCTCGTTAATTAAACTTACAACAAAAGAATTAGAGTTAGATTATCGTAATAGCATTATTCAAAAAGAACACTTAGTTGTATTAGAAGCTGCATTTACTTTAGCTCCTGGTAAAATGACTGAAATACAAGCTAAAATGGATGATTTAACAGAACGTAGAGAATCTAAACAACCTTTAGAGTATCCTTCATGTGGTAGTGTATTCCAAAGACCGCCTGGTCATTTTGCAGGTAAATTGATACAAGATTCTAATTTGCAAGGTCACCGTATTGGCGGCGTTGAAGTTTCAACTAAACACGCTGGTTTTATGGTAAATGTAGACAATGGAACTGCTACAGATTATGAAAACCTTATTCATTATGTACAAAAGACCGTCAAAGAAAAATTTGGCATTGAATTAAATCGTGAAGTTCGCATTATTGGTGAACATCCAAAGGAATCGTAAGTTAAGGAGCTTTGTCTATGCCTAAAGTTTATGGTTCATTAATCGATACTGAAACACGCTGTCGCCATTATTTTACCGAAGAAGATATTATTGCTATTAAATTTAAATGTTGTAATAAATACTATCCATGCTATAAGTGCCATAATGAGTTTGAAAAGCACGCCATTAAGCGTTGGTCTGAGCCTTCATTTAACGAAAAAGCAATCTTATGCGGTGTATGCAAACACGAATTAACAATCAATGAATATATGATGGTAGAGCGTTGTCCAAATTGCCAATCTCGGTTTAACAATCGCTGTAAATATCACTATCATATTTATTTTGAAATTTAAACAACATAGTCAAAACATTATAGGGAGTGGGTCAGACATGATAAAGCACCACTTCTGTAGAATTCCTTTTTGAAATTCTCTATGTTTGGGCCCCGCCAACTTGCATTGTCAGTAGAAATTGAAAATCAAATTTCTCTATGTTTGGAGTCCACTGGTATTGAAATGAACTTGTTACAAGTACATGTTCATTCAACCAACGACTGACAACAGAACATTTTAGAGTCTAGGACATTGATTGACGTCCCAGATTTCCTTTTTTAAAGAAAAGAGGGGAGCAATGATTAAGACCTTTAACCATTGTTCCCCTCTTTTAAAATTATTTTACAACTTTATCAAGTTCCTCAATTTGTTTAATTGTAGTTGTAGTTGATCCAGCTGCAAAGTACCATAATTTAGGATCTAAATTATATACTTTGTCTTCTTTAATTGCTTTAACATTTTTTAATACAGGATTATTTAATGCTTGTTTCGCAGTTGATTTACCACTTATCGCTTGACCTCTATCCATCACTAAAATAACATCTGGATTTTCTTTATTAACATATTCGTTAGAAACATTTTGTCCATGATTGCTATTACTTACTTTTTTATCAACTGCATTGAATCCTAATGTATCGTAAACTAATCCACCAAAACGACCTTTAGGTCCAAATGTTGATAATTCACCTTCGTTAACTAGTAAATACATAACAGTTTTATTGAAGTTTTTCGTTTTATCTTTCATTGAAGCAATTTTGTTATCTAAATCTTTATTTAATTCTTTAGCTTTATCTTCTTTATCGTAAATTTTACCGATATTTTCAGTGTTTTGTTTCATTGAACCAATTAAGTTCTTTTCATCTGCACCAACATAAACAATTTTCGCTTTAGGTGCAGCTTTTTTGAATTCATCTAAATTCTTTTGATTAGCTGTACGTCCAGAGATAAAGATTACTTCGGGTTTCGTCGCAGCAATTTTATCAAAATTCACTTCTTTTAAATTACCAACGTTTGTATATTTATCATCTTTAAATGATTCTAAGAAATTCGGTAATGACTTACCGCCTTCCCCTTTAGGTAATGCTTTTACTTTATCTGATAAGCCCATTTCTTTCATTACATCTAATGCGCCATAGTCTAACACAACTGCATTTTTAGGATTTTTTGGTACTTCAACAGTTTCTTTAACTTTTTTAGCGTCACTACCATCTTTTTTCTCGCCACGCATTTTATAGTTATTTTCAATTTTTACTGTATCTTTAGAACCTTTAGTTTCTGATTTTGATTGTTCTTTATCAGAATTGTTACCGCATGCCGCTAATAAAAACATTACTGCTAATACTAAATATAAGACTGTTTTCTTCATAATATAATATTCTCCTCTTTTGGCTTAATCTGTGTGCTTGATGTGAAATATAAATAAATGCTTTACGTTTAACCCTTCTTTAATTGGCGCATCACCCCTTTAAAGTGTCTCCAAATTATCAATCCTTAAAATATAAACAAATCCTTTGATTTCTTATATGTTCAATTTGAATATTCATGTCATATAAATCACTTAAAACACTACTTTGAATGACATTATCTTTCAAATCTGACTTAACTAGTTGTCCGTTTTTCAATGCTACAATCTGATCTGAATAACAGGACGCAAAGTTAATATCATGTAACACAATGACAATCGCTTTATTCATTTTATGCGCTAACATTTTTAACGTTTGCATAATTTGAACAGCATGCTTCATATCTAAATTATTTAATGGTTCATCTAGCAAAATATATTCAGTATCTTGTGCTATTGTCATTGCAATGTATGCACGCTGACGTTGTCCACCAGATAATGACTTAATATTACGATTTCTGATATCTTGTAGTTGCAACAAATCTAGCGCATCATTGACAATATCATGATCCTCTTTCGTCAAACGACCTTTAGAATAAGGGAATCGTCCAAAGTTTACCAACTGCTCTACCGTAATATTCATTTCAGTATGGTTTGTTTGTTTTAATATAGATATTTTTTTCGACAAGTCATTATTTTTATAATCAGACATGAGCTGTCCATCTATTTTCACTTCACCGTTATCAAAACGAATTAACCTACATATCGCTGAAAGTAAAGTACTCTTACCCGCACCATTAGGTCCAATTAAAGAAGTCAATTTACCTTTTTCGATATCTATGCTAATATCTTCCAATATCATTTGATTATTTATAGTTTTAGTTAAATTTTCAACTTGAATCATTGCGCATTTCTCCTTCTAACTAATAGATAAATGAAATAACTTCCACCAATCAAATCAATAAGTATACTCATTTCTGTCGTAGCTTCAAACACATTTTCAACTACCCATTGCGCACTAAATAAACTAATCCAACTCAAGCAAATTGTCGCAATTAAAATATACTTATGTTCATACGTCTTCATTAGTTCATGCGCTAGATTTACAGTTAATAAACCTAAAAATGTAATTGGTCCTACTAATGCAGTTGACACAGAAACTAAAACTGAGACTATTACAAGTAGAATTCGCGTTAATTTTTCATACGATATCCCAAGATTAATTGCTTCAGCACGACCTAAAAGCAATACATCTAAATAAGGCAATAGTAAAATTGTAATGACTAATAAGATTACTAATAGCACTGCTGAGAAAATAACTAAATTCGAATTAGAAGCATTAAAATTAGCAAACATACTACTTTGTATTGCTAAAAATGACTCAGGATCCATAATCAGTTGAATAAAACCTGTTATGCTTCTAAAAAATGTTCCTAAAAGGACACCAATAAGTAAGATAAAATAAATTGAAAAATGTCCAATTTTAAAGATACCTTGGAATAGGATTAGTGCGAATAACACCATCGTTATAAGTGTTAATATAAAGTTCAAATATACATTAGTAACCCATACCGATTGAATTCCAAATAAAAAGACTGGCAATACTTTGATAAATAAATAAACTGCATCTAACCCCATTATTGATGGTGTCAATAGACGGTTATTTGTAATCGCTTGAAAAATCACCACTGAAGTTGCAATGGCAGCACCTACTAAAATAATTAATATGAACTTTCTTAAACGACTTGAAAATTGATATTCAAATATTTCAAAATCAATACCTACAAATAAGTACAGCATACTAATTAATAACGTTACTGCAATTAAAAGCATTATTTTTTTATTATTGTTGCGCATAATTTTTCCTACCTTTCATAAGCAAGATAAGGAAAATGATTGTTCCAAATACACCTATTGTTAAACCAATATTTATTTCATATGGATAAACAACAATTCTGCCAACTATATCAGAAAATAATACAAAGATGGCACCTAACATCATCGTATGAGGGATAGCATTTTTCAAATGATCACCTCGATAAATTGAAATAATATTTGGTATTACTAGTCCTAAGAACGGTAATGTTCCAACAGTCACCACTACCAATGCTGTAATAGTTGCAGTAATAAACAATGCGATGTTAATTAATTTTTCGTAACTCAAACCTAAATTATTAGTAAAGTCTTTACCCATTCCTACAATCGTGAAATGATTAGCAAAAAGATATGTCAATGCTAAAAGAGGAATACTTAAATATAAAATTTCATAGCGTCCACTTGTGATAATGGCAAAGTTCCCGTTAAGCCAGTTACCAATGCTTTGAACAGCATTCGTGCGCAATGAGATGAAGGTTGTGAAACTTGCAACAATCCCACCCATCATAATTCCTAGAAGCGGTACAAAAATGACATCTTTCACTTTTATAAAATCAATGATTTTAACAAATAAAAACGTACCGCAAATACTGCAAATAACAGCAAATACTAGTTTTAATAAAATATGACCGGTTGGAAAGAACAATAAAGCAATTAAAATACCTAGTTTAGCCCATTCCATCGTTCCAGCTGTAGTCGGACTAACAAACTTATTTTGCATCATTTGTTGCATTATCAAGCCTGCTAAAGCCAACGAACTTCCAGCAATTAAAATACTCATCGTCCTTGGTATTCGGCTTGAGAATAAAATATTCCGCTGTGACTCAGTTAAATGTAGTAAATCTTTAATTGATAGTTCACTCACACCTATGAACAACGAAATAATTGTCAACAATATTAGTAATAGAAGCAAAATATTTCCCTTTAATAAATACTTCATTACAAATTTTTCTCCCTTTAAATCAATGATAATCATTATCATTGATAATATTTCTCATTAATAGTAGCGTTTTTTGACCATAATTTCAATAGCCTTTCAAATAATTTAGTGTCAATTTTATTGATATTTGCAATTAAACTGAAATTTAATTTTTCGGAATGTGTATTTTGTTTGCTTAAAGTAAAATAGAACACTTAAGATTTTGATGTCTGGGAATAGTGGAAATGATAAAAACTACTAATGATTGATTATGTAGTGGTTCTTAACATTAGCCTCAGCTAATGTGTACTTAAAAATAGGAATACATGAGTAAAACTCATGTGGAAGTGATAATTTCTAAAGGAAAAAGTTTTTCTTTATGTTGGGGCCCCGCCCGAACTTGCACAATATTGTTAGCTGACTTTCCGCCTGCTTTTATGTTGGGGCCCCGCCAACTTGCACATTATTGTTAGCTGACTTTCCGTCTGCTTCTATGTTGGGGCCCCGCCAACTTGCACAATATTGTTAGCTGACTTTCCGCCTGCTTCTGTGTTGGGGCCCCGCCAACTACTGCCAATATAAATAACATTGTACATCTTAGAGCATTGATTTCTTACTCAGACTCATAATGAGTTAGATACACATAAAAAAAGACCTTCAACATGTAGGAGACAAGACGAAACGAATCGCTATTTCCCTTTACATGTGAAGGTCTTTTAATTTAATTGTTATTTGTTGTCAAATACAAAGTCATCATCTTGTAATGCTTCTACGTTTAATGCTAATACATAACCATCACCTTTTACTGAGAAGAAGTCATGGTTTTTAGTTGTTGTATCTAAGGCATTCTCAATGATTGGGTTAAATTCACGTTCCTCAAAATAAGGTTCAAAGCCTAAGTTTGAAAGTGCTTTGTTTCCATTATATTTAACATAGTTTAGCACATCTTCAGTGATTCCAAGATCATCGTATAACATTTTTGTGTATGACTCTTCATTTAAATACAAGTCATTTAGCAATTTATACATTTCTTGATCTGCTTTTTGTTTCTCACTTTCAGATAGTTCATTTCGTAAATGCTGTGCATCTAAACCGGTAAATACACCATGAATAGATTCATCTAAAAGAATTTTACGAATGATTTCACCTGATGTCGTCATTTTCCCTTGACCAGCAAGATATAGTGGATAATAGAAACCTGAGAAGAATAAGAATGTTTCTAAAAATACACTCGTAACTCTGGCCATATATTGGTCGTATATCGAAGCTTCTTTACCCCAAAGTTTGTGATAATTAGCAACAATTTTATCAGATTTATATTTTAAATGGGGTTCCTCTAAAACCCATTCATCTAATAGGTAGTTTGTTTCACTAGATGGTAATAGTGTTGTGAAAATATGTGAATAGCTTTTCGCGTGTATTTGCTCCATCATCGCCATAAATGAATAAACTGCTTTTTTCCTTAAGTCAGTCGTATGTAGCATAACTAAAGGCATGCCATCATCTGCTTGATGTGTATCTAAGCCTGTTAAACCAGCTAATGCTTTTTTAAATGTGTCTTGTTCAGCTTCAGATAAAGTCTTCCAACTTGCAATGTCTTTTGATACTTTAAATTCTGTTTCAACCCACATTTGAGATATATTTTGTCTCCAAAACATATTCGTCATATCTTCTTGTGTGTTCCAATTAACAGCTATCATGAATATAATTTCCTCCTGTAATGTTACTCAATAATTGACAAATACAGACATAGCAGTCTAATCATCTGCTAATTCAGACCAGATGATTAGCTGTTTGTCATTTTCAACATTTAATTGTTAGATAGAACAACTTGTACATTCTTCTACACTTAATAATTTATTTCTAGTATAGTAAAGTGATTTTAATCCTTTATAGTGCGCATATACATATAATCTTGCTAACTCACGTGTAGAAATTTCAGAATTAACATAAAGGATCGTTGAGATACCTTGGTCAATATGCGTTTGAATTGTCGCAATTAAATCGATTAATTTCATCTGATCAGTATTGAATGCTGATTTGTAGTACCACATTGTTTGTGGTGATAAGAATGGCATAGGGTAAAATGTTTCCGCATTACCATAAGTACGACGTTCAATTTGGTCAACGATTGGCATTACAGAACTTGTTGCATTTTGAACATAAGAAATACTTTGTGTTGGAGCAATTGCTAATCTATATGCATGATATAAACCATATTGTTCAACATCTTGTTGTAGTTTCTTCCAATCCTCAGAAGTAGGAATAGCCATACCATCGAATAATTCACGTACTTTTTCGAATTGAGGTTCAAATTCTTGAGTTGTATAGAACTCGAAATATTTGCCATTAGCATAATCAGACTTTTCAAAGTCTTGATATTTGATACCACGCTCTTTAGCGATTTCCATTGAACGTTCGATTGAGTAGAAATTCATCATCATAAAGAAGATATTTGCAAAATCTTTTGCTTCTTCTGACTCATAACCAATTTTATTTTTTGCTAGGTAACCGTGTAAATTCATGACACCAAGACCAACTGAATGTAATTCACTGTTAGCTTTTCTAACTCCTGGTGCATTTTGAATATTTGCTACATCACTCACAACAGTTAATGCGTCCATACCAGAGTGAACTGAATCTCTGAATTTTCCGCTTTCCATTACATTAACAATATTTAATGAGCCCAAGTTACAAGAAATATCACGTTTAATTTCGTCTTCAATACCATAGTCATTAATAATTGAAGTTTCTTGTAGTTGGAAAATTTCCGTACATAAGTTACTCATTTTAATTTGTCCAATGTTTGAATTCGGATGCACTCTGTTAGCATTATCTTTAAACATTAAATATGGATAACCTGATTGTAATTGTGTTTGCGCAATTAAATTCAACATTTCACGCGCATTCTTTTTCTTTTTCTCAACATTTGGGTTTGCAACCATGTCATCATAATATTTTTCTAAATCGATATCGTCTAATGTCACACCATATTCTTCTTTAACTGTATGAGGTGCAAACATATAAAAGTCCTTACCTTCTTTAGCTAAATCGAAGAATTTAGATGGAACAATTAAACCAGTTGATATTGTAGATAAACGTAAATCTTCATCCGCATTTACTTTTTTAGTATCTAAAAATTCTTCTACATCATAATGGAAGATATTTAAGTACACAGCACCAGCACCAGGGCGTTGACCAAGTTGATCTGCATAGCTAAAGCCACCTTCAAGTGACTTAGCAATAGGTAAAACGCCTTTCGCTACGCCTTTAATTCCTTTAATTGCTTCACCACGTGCACGCAATTTAGATAAGTTAATTGCAACGCCGCCCCCAATTTTACTTAATTGTTTTGCAGTTGAATCAATAAAGTTAATTGAATTTAAGCTGTCATCCACTTCTAATAAGAAACATGACACTAGCTCACCACGACGCGCACGGCCTGCGTTTAAAAATGTTGGTGTCGCTGGTTGATATCTTTGTTCAACCATAGCAGAAATAAATTGTTTAGCTTGTGCTTTATTACCATTTGCTAGGTATAAAGCAACAATGGCAACGTGTTGATTATAGTCTTCTAAGTATTGACTTTTATCATTTGTTTTCAAAGCGTAATCTTTGAAAAATTTACTAGCTGACATATAACTTGCAAAATTAAACGGGATTGATTTTGCATAATCAGTGATTTCAATTAGATCCGCTTCACTATAAATATCAAACACATTGAAATAAAAATCGTTGTCTACTAAATAACGTAAACGCTCGATTTCAGTGTCGAAGAAGATTGTTTTGTCTTTTACTTCTTCTAAATAAGCTACTAAAGCTTCTTGGTCTTTTTCTAAACTAAAGAATCCATCTTCTCTTCGTTTAGTGACCTCATTATTTAATTCAATATGATTGTACTTTTTCTCTTCCATGGTTTTCATTAAAATTACCCACCTTGTTCTTAAATTCAATAACGTCTTTGTTTTTTCCATGTAACTCAAACTTCATTAATAAAGGGACATTATACTCTTCTGATATCGTGCGACCCGCTTTTGCGAAATTTAGTCCCCAATTTCGATTACCGCTAGCTGCCACACCTCTGATGTATTGATGATTAACTTCTAAAAAAGATTGAACGGGTTCTGGTACTTCTCCAAATCCAATAGTGCCAGTAACGATAATAAACGGTTCATGAACTGGTTCCATACAATTTTCTGCTGTAATCTCAAGCGTATTTTCAAGTTCTGTTCTCTTAATAAAACGACGGACATTTCCAGTAAATGAAAAATATATTATTTTCATTGGATCACCTTCTTTCTTCAACCCTTTTAAATAAAGTAGTCATTCCAATTAAAAAATGCTTTAACAACATGGTTACTATGGTTATCTCAGCATTGTATTAACTATAATGAAGCTACTTATTTTCTCAAATGTAAACCAATTGCATAGATTTATATTTGAGAAAATAGTAGCTTATATGGGTTGAATGTATAAAAATCACTATATGTAGTATTTACATCATTGGATATCTTCCATTTGCTCAGTACATTTTCTAAAAATATGACTATTAATTGATAATAACTATTAAATTTCTGTGTTAAATTACTTTTAAATGTAATTTCTTCATAAATAAAGCATTTGCATACAAAACACAAGATATTGTGTCTTTTTCGTTTCACCAACACTATATTATGTGTTTCATTATACATAAGACACACTATGATTTAAAGTGCCATTTTCTAATCGAATGTTCGTAAAACGTTCCAACTAGGCACCAATACTAAATTAGAAAAACTTGAACAAATTTAAAAAAATTTTTTAGTAGATATCACTTGATTTTTTTAAATCTGTGTCAATCTCAATTGTATCAACAGAAATCAAGAAAAAGCTTATTAGCTTGATACTGAATTGATATTTGTTTTATGTAATAACACAAACATTCATAAAAGTGTAATGCCCTATTATTCCGACAAATAAACACAGAACATTTGTTCGGTACAGTCTATTATAGTCTTTTTATAGTAAATTTCAACTATTTATGCACAACATGTTGTTTTATGCTAATATAAATACGTTAATTTTATATAAAAGAGGCGATAAAATTGAATCCTAAAGTAAAAGGTATCATTGCCATTTTAATTTCGGCTATTGGTTTCAGTTTTATGTCAGTGTTTTTCAGACTTGCAGGTGACCTTCCTGTTTTTCAAAAATCATTAGCACGAAACTTAGTAGCAATGTTTATTCCATTATTTTTTATATATAAATACCATCAGCCAATGTTTGGCAGACTTTCAAGTCAACCCTTATTAATAACACGATCAACACTTGGACTTATTGGTGTATTGTTAAATATTTATGCCATTGATCATATGGTACTTAGTGATGCCGATTCATTAATGAAACTCAATCCTTTCTGGACGATTTTATTAAGCATTGTTTTCTTACATGAAAAGGTAAGGAAGTATCAAATTACAGCAATGATAATTGCTATTTTAGGTATGCTTTTAATAGTGAAACCTGAATTTTCATCATCTATGATTCCATCATTAGCTGGCTTATTCTCAGGTATTTTTGCAGCATCAGCATATACATGTGTTCGAGCACTTAGTACAAGAGAAGCACCATATACTATAGTATTTTACTTCTCCTTATTTTCTGTCATCGTTTTAATACCTTTCACTGCATATACCTATGAACCAATGAGTCAGATGCAAATACTTTATCTATTAGGGGCTGGCTTAGCTGCCGCTGTGGGTCAAATTGGTGTTACATTAGCATATAGTTTTGCAGCAGCAAAAGATATTTCTATTTTCACGTATGCATCTATAATTTTCACAGCAATACTTGGATTTATTCTATTCGGAGAATCTCCAGATTTCTATGCAACATTAGGTTACGTCGTTATTATCGGTGCAAGTTATTACATGTTTGAAAAAGCACGCCGAGACGCCAAAATAATAAAAAAATAAATTTAAAGGAGCGCTTTATATGGCACATGGCCGTCAACAAGATGAATTACAAGATATAACTTTATTAGGAAATCAAGACAATACTTACAATTTTGACTATCGTCCTGATGTATTAGAATCGTTTGATAATAAGCATCAAGGTCGTGACTATTTCGTAAAATTCAACTGTCCAGAATTTACATCATTATGTCCAATTACTGGGCAACCAGATTTTGCAACTATCTATATTTCATATATTCCAAATGTTAAAATGGTTGAATCAAAATCTTTGAAATTATACTTATTTAGTTTCAGAAATCACGGTGATTTTCACGAAGATTGTATGAATATTATTATGAATGATTTGATAGAGCTTATGGACCCACATTATATTGAAGTCTGGGGCAAGTTCACACCACGTGGTGGAATTTCTATTGATCCTTATACAAACTATGGACGTCCAAATTCTAAATATGAAAAAATGGCTGAGCATCGTTTGATGAATCATGATTTATATCCCGAAAAAATAGATAATCGTTAAATGTATCATTTAATAAACACACCAATAAGTTGATTTTCCTAACTTATTGGTGTGTTTTTCATTTAGCATACATAATAGGTTACATTAAAATAACATTTTATACCAAAGTACACCAAAAGAATATTAGTACACGAATTAAACAACATTTTTATAGAAACCTATTGCACTTTAACGTCAATAAGTATATTTTTATATTATCTCTAATTAATTGTGCGCGCTTAATAACAGAATATTCTCAATATTTTTATTTTTTTGTGATTTGTTGGAATATTTAGTTGATAAGGCACAATCAAATTTACTTAAACTATTGTATTAGGGGAAGAAAGGATGGGATGTATACATGACACAACAAAACTCCCATGGAAATCAAATTCAAGACATACCTCAAACAGGATTTTTCGGGCATCCTCGAGGACTAGGCGTACTCTTCTTTGTAGAGTTCTGGGAAAGGTTTAGTTATTATGGCATGCGTGCCCTACTCATTTTCTACATGTACTTTGCCGTAACAGATAATGGCCTTGGAATTGATAAAACAACAGCTATGTCAATTATGTCAGTTTATGGTTCATTAATCTATATGACATCAATACCAGGCGGATGGATTGCTGACAGAATTACAGGTACTAGAGGCGCTACTTTATTAGGTGCAGTCTTTATTATTATCGGACATATTTGTTTAAGCTTACCATTTGCATTAATCGGCTTATTCACATCAATGTTCTTCATCATTATTGGTTCAGGTTTAATGAAGCCAAACATTTCAAATATCGTTGGCCGTTTATATCCTGAAAATGATAGACGTATGGATGCAGGTTTTGTTATTTTCTATATGTCAGTTAATATGGGTGCATTATTATCACCTATTATTTTGCAACACTTTGTTAATGTTAAAAACTTCCACGGCGGATTCTTGATTGCAGCAGTTGGTATGGCATTAGGTTTAGTATGGTATGTACTTTTCAACCGCAAAAACTTAGGTAGCGTTGGTATGAAACCTACTAACCCATTGACACCAGCTGAAAAGAAAAAGTATGGTCTTATTATCGGAAGTGTTGTTTTAGCAATTGTATTAATTATCGTTATTGGTGCATTAACTAACTCATTATCATTTAACTTAGTTAGTAATACTGTTTTAGTATTAGGTATTGCATTACCAATCATTTACTTCACTTTAATTATTAGAAGTAAAGATGTCACTGATACTGAACGTTCTCGTGTTAAAGCATTTATTCCATTATTTATTCTTGGAATGGTGTTCTGGGCTATTCAAGAACAAGGGTCTAATGTATTAAACATATATGGAATTGAACATTCAGATATGAAATTAAACTTATTTGGTTGGAAAACAAACTTTGGTGAAGCGATCTTCCAATCAATTAACCCATTATTTATTTTATTACTAGCTCCAATTATTTCACTTTTATGGCAAAAGCTTGGAACTAAACAACCTAGCCTGCCAGTAAAATTTGCAATTGGTACGTTCTTAGCAGGTGCGTCATACATACTAATTGGTATTGTAGGTTATGCATCAGGTTCATCAAACTTTTCAGTTAACTGGGTTATTTTATCGTACATTATTTGTGTTATCGGTGAGCTATGCTTATCACCAACGGGTAATAGTGCTGCTGTTAAGTTAGCACCTAAAGCATTTAATGCCCAAATGATGAGTATTTGGTACTTAACTAACGCTTCTGCACAAGCAATCAATGGTACTTTAGTTAAGTTAATAGAACCACTAGGTCAAACAAATTACTTTATTTTCCTAGGTGTTGTTGCAATTATTGTTACAACAATTGTATTAGCATTCTCACCTTTAATCATCAAAGCGATGAAAGGTATACGTTAATATTGTTGGCCTAATTCAAAAAACAGTAAGTCATTTAAATGGCTTACTGTTTTTTTATAGGTTTCTATTAATTAAATTCAAGATATCAGTATAAATAAAAGCTTAATATGCTCGTTATAGACAGCTATAACTATATTTTCTCGTCCCACTCTATAGACATCAATGTCAGTTATTACCATTTTCTCTATTTAAAACATATTTTTGGTATTAACAATTAAAAGTGGGTATATATATTTAATGAACCAATTTTTAGAAAGTAGGCTAAACTATGGAAAATAAATATACACATGGTGTCCTCTTTTACCATGAACACAGTGGATTAAAAAATATTAATCAAGGTATTGGGGAAGTTACAACAGCATTAAGTTCAATTTGTAAGCATCTTTCTATTCAATTGAGTGAAAACGAAGGTGACATTATTAAATATTGCCAAGAAATCAAAACTAAAAACTATGCAAAAGATGTAGATATATTATTTATTCTTGGCGGTGATGGCACGGTTAACGAACTTATAAACGGTGTTATGACACATGACCTTCAACTCCCTATTGGCATTTTACCAGGCGGTACTTTTAATGATTTTACAAAAACGCTAAATATAGCACCTAATCATAAACAAGCTAGTGAACAAATGATTTCTGCACAAGTTGGTAAATACGATGTAATTAAAATAAATAATCAATATGCACTCAACTTTGTTGGCTTAGGTCTCATTGTTCAAAACGCTGAAAACGTACAAGATGGTTCAAAAGATATATTTGGTAAATTGAGTTATATTGGATCAACTGTCAAAACACTGCTAAATCCAACACAATTTAATTATCAATTATCAATAGATGATAAGACATATTCTGGCGAAACGACCATGATACTAACAGCAAATGGTCCATTCATTGGTGGTAGTCGTATACCATTGACTGATTTGTCTCCTCAAGATGGTGAACTGAACACTTTCATTTTTAATGAACAAAGTTTCAGTATTTTAAATGATATTTTTAAAAAGCGTGATAGCATGAATTGGAATGAAATTACTCAAGGTATTGAGCATATACCTGGTAAAAAGATTTCACTTACAACAGATCCAGCAATGAAAGTTGATATTGATGGCGAAATTTCATTAGAAACACCTATTGATATTGAGGTTATACCAAATGCCATTCAGTTACTTACTGTCAATGATTTGTAAGCATCCGGAATGATCTTAACCCGATATTATATTAGGTTTGGAGTGTAATCATAAGATTCAACGCACCTTATATTCGTTTTTATTAGCTTTAAGCTATTACCCTGTTTCAAAAACAGACATATAATTTTGGCGCATGCCACTAAAATGATTGATGTTGTATTTTAAATCATAGTGGTTTATGCGTCTTTTTCAAATTCTATAAAAAATCGGATGACGTGTAATCTGCCATAGATTAACACATTCATCCGATTTATAATAATAAGATAGACTAACATTTATTGAGAGCGGGACGGAAATGATAAAGAACGACTAATGATTGATTATGTAGCGATTCTTTATCATTAGTCACAGCTAATGTGTACTTAAAAATATGAATGCATGAGTTACACTCATGCATAAGAAATACTAATTTCTAAAGAAAAAGTATTTCTTTATGTTGGGGCCCACCCCAACTTGCATTGTCTGTAGAAATTGGCGTTCCAATTTCTCTATGTTGGGGCCCCGCCAACTTGCATTGTCTGTAGAAATTGGCGTTCCAATTTCTTTATGTTGGGGCCCCGCAGTCAACTACTGCCAATATAGTGTTGTAGTGTCTAAGACATAAAAGTTCAACCAAGTCACAATTACTTTATAGCCTATCCATCATCTTTACTACATGAAATTTTTCAAGTGATATATTTTTATTTCTCAATATTATCTAAAAAATACTGTTCTACATCTTTCCAGCTATTTACGCGTTCAAATCGATCATCATTAATATTATGCACTGCTGTAAACATAATCGGTGTACCAGTAAAAATTTCAAGCTGTCTAGGATTGTCATCTATTAAATAATCAGCTTTAACGATGTTTTTTCTACCACAAAAAACAAAATGCTGAGGATCTAAAAATGGAAAGAACTCTAGTAACCATTCATATTTATCACTAAATGATGTTGGTACATCCATTGCTGCTGTAGCAATATATACATCATAATGTTCAGTTAATTTTTTCACAACTTCTTGTGCATACGGCATCACTTTAAGATGTCTGAAGAAGCCTGGTTCTCTCAATACTTCTGTAATTAATCCATCATGTTCAGGAATAACATGTTTAAGTTTTTGACCATTCAAAGCTTCCATTTTAATACCTAAATCCGCTCTAAAATTGACAGCATCAATGATTTCTCCTAATGTATCTGCCAATACTTCATCCATATCAATCGCGATTGATTTACGGGTCATTTTAATCTTCTCCTCAAAATATCAGTATTGATTCAGTATAGCAAAAAAGCAATTGATACAAAACAATATCATCTATTGTTGCTTTTTACACTGAATACTCTCACCTCATCATTCACACTGCATTGGGAGTGGGACAGAAATGATATTTTCGCAAAATTTATTTCGTCGTCCCACCCCGGCAAGGTTGACTAGAATTGAAAAAAGCTTGTTACAAGCGCATTTTCGTTCAGTCAACTACTGCCAATATAACTTCGTAGAGCACAGAACATTGATTTATGTCCCAGCCTGCACTTACTATTCGTATTTAAAGTTTGATAAAACTTCTAACATTTTATCATTTTGTTCTTTAAAACCAATTGTAATTCTAACACCAGTTGGAAATGGTCGCGTAATACACCCTACATTTAAAAGTGCTTCATAAAGTTCATTTACCCGCTTTGTTTTTACAAATATAAAATTCGTTTGACTTGGCAAGAAATACTCACTTTGAGGTAAT
Organism: Staphylococcus sp. EG-SA-18; assembly: GCF_017151825.1. Lineage (NCBI taxonomy): Bacteria > Bacillati > Bacillota > Bacilli > Caryophanales > Staphylococcaceae > Staphylococcus > Staphylococcus sp. EG-SA-18. The sequence continues at coordinate 39,761 of NZ_JACYVY010000001.1, read as the reverse complement.
TGATAAAATCTTTCGCGTTCAACACTATTTTTATGTGTTACCTCTTTTAAATATTGTTGATCTTCAAGTGCTGCAACTGCTGCGTATTCAGATATACGTGTCACATTAAATGGTGGTCTAATGATGTTCCATTTTTCAATCGCATGTTCACTTGCTACCACATATCCTACACGTAAACCCGCTAATCCATACGCCTTTGAAAATGTACGTAATAAGAAAGCATTGTCATATTTTTGTTGCAAAGCAAGTGTATCCGGGTAGTCCTCTTCTGTCACAAATTCAAAATAAGCTTCATCTATAATTACTGGTACATGTGGAGGTACTTGAGATAAAAACGAATCTAAGCTCTCATGATTAAAATATGTACCTGTAGGATTATTTGGATTACATAACCATACCAATGACGTATCTTCATTAACTTCTTTTAAAATACCTTCTAAATCGAAGCCACCATCTTTTAAAGGTACTTGTATCACATTAGCTGATTCAACAATCGCATTGTGATAATATTGACCGAATGTCGCTTCACTTGTAACAATAGTATCCCCTGGCGTTAATACAGCTCTAGAAATCATTAATATAACTTCATCTAATCCCGCACCAAATAAAATGCGTGATTGATCTACATTTAAATGTTTACTAATCGCCGCTTTTAATGTCGGTGATCCTGTTTCAGGATAATAATATAACTCATCTAAGTGTGCTGATATCGCTTCTTTAACTTTAGGCGATGGTCCATACAAATTTTCATTTGATGCAAGTTTATATAAATCTCCTTCAATGCCATACTTTTCTTTCAATGCCCTTGGAGATAAACCAGGCTGATATGCTGATAGTTGATTAAGTTGTTCTTTCATAATAAAAACAACCTCCTTAGAATTAACTGAAATTTTAAAAAACTTATATTCATTATATCGCTCTATGTTTCTAAAATGCAATGCTACTATTTTCACATCATAATAGCTTACATTGTGTTTAACATGTCATATTTTTTAATCATTATTGCATGTTTAAATTGAACATAATTATAGATTTAAATATAACAACGCCACATAAGATATAATTTGGTGTTACGCATCTTATGTGGCGTTGGTCGTTATTTGATTAACCCTTTTGCTTTTAAATAATCTTTCGCAACTGTATATGGGTCTTCATTTTTAACTGTTACTTTATAGTTCATCATTTGCATATCTTCATCAGATATTTTGTTTTCTAGTTTGTTTAACGGTTTCTTAATTTCTGGATGTTTCTTTAAAAAGCTTTCTTTAAATAATGGTGCTCCTTGATATGGTGGAAATACGTGCTTATCATCTTTTAACACAACCATATCATATTGTTTTAATTCAGCGTCAGTTGAATATGCATCTATTAAATTAATATTACCTTTATTGATCGCTTGATATCTCAACTTAGGTTCCATTGTACGTATGTTATCTAAATTTAAATTATAAGCCTTTTGAACAGCTTTGTAACCATCTGGACGATCATTAAATTCCAATGTAAATCCTGGTTTAAGTTGATCTTTAACCTTATTTAAATCACCAATTGTACGTATATTATGTTGTTTAGCAAAATCACGTTTTACAGCTAAAGCATACGTATTGTTATACTTCATTGGTTTTAACATAGTCATTTGATATTTCTTTTCAAGACTTTGCTTAGCTTGTTCATAAACTTTTTTCTCTTCTTTTGACTTCAATGGTTCTTTTGTTAATTCGCCTAAAACTGTTCCAGTAAATTCTAAATACCCATCTATATCGTCAGATTTTAAAGCATTAAATAAAAATGCTGTTTTGCCCATACCATCTTTCACTTCTACAGTATTTTTGGTCTCTTCTTCTATTAAAATTTTATACATATTTGTAATAATCGATGGCTCGGAGCCAAGCTTTCCAGCTAACGTAATTTTATCACCTTTTTGTGCAAACATAGGAATAGCGATAGCCAGTATAATAATCATCACTATAACACCTAACGTCATCAATAACTTTTTATAAGATAATTTAGCCATAAATCTTAAAATTAAATCAAATATAATTGCCAATAAGGCTGCTGGAATTGCACCTAATAATATCAACGATGCATTGTTACGGTCTATACCTAATAAAATTAAATCTCCTAGTCCGCCTGCACCAATTAATGCTGCTAGTGTTGCTGTACCTATAATTAATACCATAGCCGTTCTTACACCAGCCATTATAACAGGCATTGCTATCGGAAGTTCGACTTTAGTTAAACGTCTAAATGGTTTCATACCTATACCTTTAGCCGCTTCAATGAGTGATGGATCAACTTCTTTAATTCCAGTATACGTATTCCTTAAAATTGGTAACAACGCATACACTACAAGTGCAATAATTGCTGGCACACGACCGATACCAAATAAAGGAATCATTAAACCTAATAATGCCAACGATGGTATGGTTTGAAGAATTGCCGCAATATTCATTACGATTTCAGATATCGTTTTAGTCTTCGTTAATAAAATACCTAATGGTACCGCAATAGCAGTTGCAATCAATAATGCGATAAATGATATTTGAATATGTTCTATCATTGTCGAAAAGAGTTGCCCCTTACGTTCACTCAATATGTCGAAAAAGTTAGTCATGTTGAGCTACCTCCTTTTTCTGGGACAAATATTTGAAGATATCTTTCCTATCAATAACATATTGACCTACGCTATCTTCTTGCATGACAATGACACGCTCGCTCTCTGATAAAAGTTGATACAATACTTCAATTGGTTGATTGTCATAAACAATTGGATAAGCGCTCATAGATGTAACCTCATCGATTGGTTTCATAATATCCAAGTCACGGATAATTGCGTTCTCTTCAACACATGGCGCAACATCTTCTAAATGACTACCCATAAATTGTTTAACAAATTCACTTTGAGGATTATTTTTAAATCCTTCTGGTGTGTCAATTTGTTCAATATGCCCTTCATTCAAAAGACAAATCTTATCACCAAGTTTCATCGCCTCTTGAATATCATGTGTAACAAATATGATTGTCTTCTTAATTTTAGTTTGTAATTCAATTAAATCATCTTGAAGTTTTTCTCGGCTGATTGGGTCTAATGCACTAAACGGTTCATCCATTAAAATAACTGGTGGATCAGCTGCTAACGCACGTATAACTCCTACACGTTGTCGTTGCCCCCCTGACAATTCATCAGGTTTTCTGTTTTTATATTTTTCAGGTTCTAATCCAACCATTTCAAGTAATTCATCTACTCTTTTATCTATATCTTTTTCTTTCCACTTTTTCATTTGTGGCACTTGTGCAATATTTTCTTTGATTGTCATATGTGGGAATAATGCAATCTGCTGCAATACGTATCCAATATCCCAACGCATTTCGTATACTGGATAATCACTTATTGGTTTATCTTTAAAATAAATATAACCTTCACTTAAGTGAATGAGTCGATTAATCATTTTTAATGTCGTAGTTTTTCCACAACCTGAAGGTCCAATTAGCACAAAAAATTCACCCTCATTAATATTGAAACTAATGTTATCGACAGCAACATGTTTGCCATAACGCTTAGTTACATTTTTAAACTTAATCACTTTGCCACCTCTTTTTTTCTCATAGCATAAAACCGAGATTATATGTATGTATTCCCTATTTAACCACGTTTATTACAATTTTCAAATTTAAATGATTTATCCTTGAACTTTTTTAATAAAATAATGAATAATAGGTAATCTCCAGTTAAGAAATAGTGTTATTTTACCTTGAATTCAAAAAAACACCCAGTAAAACAAGGAATGCTTACTAGGTGTCTTCACTATACTTTGGCTTTATAATTTTGAATCGTTTCTAAAAATGCTGGACAATAATGTTTTAATTTGTAACTACCTACGCCATCAATATTAATCATATCTTGTTTCGAAGCAGGCTTACGTTTAGCAAATTCCTCCAACGTGTAATCAGAAAATATACTTACAGGTGCTATCGTTAATTTGTCACTTAACTTTTTACGAACTTCTACCAACTGACTGAATAATACTCGGTCAACCCCTTCAACCGTATTTATAAATACTTTTTCAGTCGCTTTTTGCTTAAATGGTGTTGTGAATACTTCTACTTCATTACTGAGTAATTTTTTAATTGAAGTATCACACATTAATATTTCATCATTTTCATTTAAGAACCCTTTGAATCTTAATTCATCTATTAAGTGACTTAATTCTGATGTTGTGTAACCTTTCATTAAACCATGGGTTGAAATTTGATCATAACCTTTGTACTTAATATAATCTGTTGACTCTCCTCTTAGCACTTGAATGATAACACTATAACTCTCTTGTTGTTTCATACGAGCGATGCAACTAATAATCATCTTAGCTTCTTGTGTCATATTATATGATTTATCTTGTTGAACACAATTACTACATTGTTCACATTCTTCTAATTTTTCATTCGGTTCAAAATAATGGACAATTGTTGCTTCTAAACATTTTTTTGTTTTTGTATATTGAATCATTTTAGTTAACTTTTCGCCCATTTTATCTTTATAGTCATCATCAGCTTGAGAGACTGTTATAAAATACTCGTGTAAATTGATATCGCGTTCGCTAAATAACAAAATACATTCACTTTTCAACCCGTCACGACCTGCACGACCGGCTTCTTGATAATAAGATTCTAAATCTCCAGGCATATTATAATGAATAACAAAACGTACATTGGATTTATCAATACCCATACCAAAAGCATTTGTAGCAACGACTACTTTAACACGATCAAATAAGAAATCATTCTGCGCTTCTTCTCTTTCTTTATTGCTCAAACCTGCATGATATATAACACTTTCAATTTTCTGGCTTTCTAAGGCTTCTTGAAGCTCTTCAACTTGCTTACGTGTAGAACAATAAATAATACCTGCATCTTCATCATGTGTTTTAATATAATCCAATATAAATTTTTGACGTTGATAAGTAGGATTTACTTTAAAAATTAAGTTTCTACGCTTAGTACTCGTTTTAATTTGATCAGTTTGAGCGATATTTAACTTTTCTCTAATATCTTGCTGTACTTCAACCGTGGCAGTTGCTGTCAACGCTATTATTGTAAAATCTTGAGGTAACGTAAATACTTTTGAAATAACATTTTGGTAACTCGGCCTGAAATCATGACCCCATTTAGAAATACAATGCGCTTCATCAAACGCGACTAAGTGAATCTTTATACGCTGAAGCATATTTAAAAAATATCGGTTTTCAAATCGTTCTGGTGCAACATACAAAAATTGAATTTCTCCATTTGATAATGCTTTTTCAATACGTTGTTGCTCTTTTTGAGTCAAACTACTATTTAAAAAAGCAGCTTGAATTCCCATCGCTTTTAATTGATCCACTTGATCTTTCATTAATGATATTAGTGGACTTATTACAATTGTTGTACCACCTAACAATAAACCTGGTACTTGATAGCATATAGACTTACCTCCACCAGTTGGTAAGACACCAAGCACATTACGATGGTCTAATACTTTGCTAATAATTTCTTCTTGTCCTGGTCGAAACGTTTCATACCCAAAGTAATGCGATAATGTTTGTTGCATCATAAATTGACCCCTTATTGTTGTTCTTTAATTTCTTCTAACTCACTCCATCTTGTGATGTCTAAATCATATTGAATTTCAAGTTGTTCTTTTTCTTCGTTTAATTCTTTAATTTTCCCATAATCTGCACTTGCCTCAATCATGAGCACATCTATTTCTTCCATTCTTACTTCCGCTTGTTCTATGCGTTTCATCAATTGTTCATATTCTAACTTTTCTTTATATGATAAACCATTTTTCTTACGTACAGTTGTAGAAGATTTAGATTGTTGCTTCAATGTGGATTTATTTTTATCTAATGATTTTTTATAACTTTCATAATCTTCAAAAGTTCCGATAATCTTTTCCATCTGACCATCATGAATAAACCAATATGACTGTGCAACTTTATTTAAAAAGTAGCGATCATGGCTTACGGTAATCACTGTACCACCGAAAGTATGAATATAATCTTCAAGTATTGTTAAAGTCTCAGTATCTAAATCATTTGTCGGTTCATCTAACAACAGAACATTTGGCTGGTGTACGAGTAGACGTAATAAATACAAACGCTTTTGCTCTCCACCAGATAATTTATAAACTTTTTTACCATGAGTTGCACTTGGAAATAAAAATCGTTCAAGAAGTTGTGTAATAGATACCGAGGTTCCATCTTTTTCTTTTGCGATCTCACTTTCTTCTCTTAAATAATCAATCATACGAATATCTCTATCCAGGGTCTCATCTGTTTGCTTAAAATAAGCTACTTTAACCGTCTGTCCAGTCTTCAATTTACCTTCGAATTGTTGGTCTTCTCCACTCAAAATATTTAAGAGTGTTGTTTTACCAGCTCCATTTGGCCCAACAACACCAATACGCTCACCTTTTTGAATAATTTCCGTCAGATGTTCAAATAATACTTTATCATTAATAGCCTTTGATAAGTCTTCTAATTCGAACACTTGCTTACCTAATCTTGAATAAGCAAGATTCAATTCACCTTTATCGTCTTTATATTGCTGGTTAACTTCATTTTCTAGGTCATTAAATCGATTAATTCTAGCTTGTTGCTTTGTAGTACGAGCCTTAGCTCCAGCCCTCATCCAAGCAAGTTCTTCCTTATATAAAGCTCGTTGCTTTTGTTGTTGCTTTTGAAGTGATACTTCTCTTTCAGCGCGCATTTCAATATAAGATTCATAGTTACCAGGATATGACGCTAACTTACCTCTGTTTAGTTCAATAATTCTAGTGGAAACTTCATTTAAAAAATATCGATCATGGGTTACGAATAAAACAGTATGAGGATATTGCTTCACATAATTGATCAACCAGCTGATTGATTCGAAGTCTAAATGGTTCGTAGGTTCATCTAATAACAATAAATCTGGTTGTTCTATTAATGTTTTTGCAAGTACAACACGTTTTTGTTGTCCGCCGGATAATTCTTTAATGTATTTAGTAGTATCATGTATACCTAGTTTTGAGAGGATTGTTTTAATTTCAGCGTTATAGTCCCAAGCATCATGTTGATCCATAGCATCTTGCGCATCCATCATTCGCTTGAACAATTTATCACTTTGGTCATCCGCATAAGCTTGTACTGCCTGCTCATATTGCTTGATGATGCGTAAAGTTGTTGTATCAGAACTTAATACTGCATCAAAAACTGTCATATCTTCATTAAGGTCCTGTTTCTGAGACGAATATCGAATTCGATATTGATTTGGATGCATAACATTGGCTGTAAAATCATCATCAATACCACCAATTACTTTTAACAACGTACTTTTCCCTGTACCATTTATGCCTACTAAACCTATTTTTTCACCTTCTGAAATTGATAAATCTAGGTTATCGAATATAGTCTTATCGGCATAAGATTTATTTAAATGTTCAATTTTATATGCTTCCATACCCATCTTCCTTCTTCTGTTGAAATCTCTACGTACTTAAATCAGTTCTATACATTATACACCTTTTTGAAATCAAAAGAAATCGATACCGTTAAGTGTCATAATTTAATATATTGTTGCTTCAACTATAAATAAAACTTGTTAAGGCTTTGATGACTATGCTAATGATCTTTATAATATACCTTTTTATCAACACATATAATGTAAAACATAATATAAAAGAACATAATAAAAACCCGGATTGATATTTTATCAATCCGAGTTCGTGTTTAAATATTATTTTTTAGAGTTTGCTTTAGGTCCTGTTTCATATTTATACTTCGAAGGATTTACCTTTTTGAAGTCTGGATTTTTGTAGAATCTAAACAAATCACCATTAAGCACGTTGTCACTCATTTCGAGATCCTTTTCAACTTGCTTTTTATTCTTTTCGAAATCAGCTGGTTGAGTAGTTATGAGTTCATTATTTTTATTAGAATAAATCTTACCATTAACATATTTATAATCTTTTGTTATAAAGTCACCATTTCTGAATGGAACTACTTGATTATGACCTTTAGAGAATAAATCAGTACCGAACATTAAATAATTCTTCGTATCTATACCAGCCAAATGTAAAATTGTTGGCATTACATCGACTTGACCAGCATATTCATTATTGATACCACCAGATTTACCAGGGATTTTAATCCAGAAACCAGTTCTGTTTAAATCTGTAAATTTAGCTGGTGTGATTTTTTCACCTAATAGTTTTTCCATGGCATTGTTATGGTTTTCAGAGATACCATAGTGGTCACCATAAATCATAATCACTGAATTGTCATATAATCCTTTTTTCTTCAAGTCATTAATATATTCTTCTAATGCTTCGTCTAAATAACGCGCTGTTTGAATATAACCATCAACTGTTGCATCACCTGTGTTTGACTTCTCAATAGTCGCATCCTTTTCATCTAATGTGAATGGATAGTGGTTAGTCAAAGTAATTAAATGAGAATAGAATGGTGATTTCATCTTAGCTTGATAATTAGCAGAATCTTTAAAGAAAATTTTGTCTTTCAAGCCTAAGTTTACAACGTTTTTATCAGACATGTCATAGTATGTTGCATCATAGAATTTATCGATACCAAAGTGTTTATATACTTGGTCTCTGTTCCAGAATGTTTTATAGTCACCGTGCATGACATCAGATTTGTAGCCTTGCTTTTGATCTAAAATTGCTGGTAGTGACTGATACGTATTATCTCCTTTTAATGAAAAGGCAGAACCTTGCGGTAAACCGTATAAACTGTTATCCATTGTAAATTCAGAGTCAGATGTTTTACCTTGACCTGTTTGATGGAAAAAGTTAGGGAAGTATGTGAATTGCTCTTTCCCACTTGATAATTTGTTTAAAAACGGTGTTACTTCTTTACCATTAACCTTTTTATTAATTAAGAAGGTTTGGAAACTTTCTAAATGAATCTTAATAATATTTTTCTTCTTTGCCACCCCATAATATTCTGGGTTAGGCTCTGTTTGACGTTGTTTCGTATAATTTAATACTTTTGTTAAGTCATCTTCAGATGCTAACGCTTTTTGTTGATTATTTTCGATAGTTTTAACACCATCGTATACTGTAAAGTTATACGGTCCTAAATATTTCACTAAATATTTATGGTCAAATGTACGTGTTAATAATTCTGGTCTGTCAGTTTCAGCAAAAGCTAAGTTTAAGAAGAATAATGCTACTGAAGCCGCCATTACGACAGGAACAAATTTCTTACTAAATGCTTTTGTGTCTAACCATTTTGTTTTAAATATTAAAATGAATAAGTAAACTAACGTATCAATGAAATAAACAAAGTCATACCATTTGAATGATGCACTAACCGCACCACCCATAGATTCTACGTTACCTACTTGGTTTAAAGTACTAAACGTTAAAAAATCCGAGAAGAATCTAAAGTACACAACATTGGCATATAATAGGAACGTCAATAAGAAGCCGCCTATGAACATGAACCAAAATGCTTTTTTGCCTTTAAAGAATAGGAACACACTTAAAACCAGTGCTACTAAACTATAAGGATTCATCAATAATATTAAGTTTTGTACTAAACCTTTAACACCTAAAGAAAAATCAACATAATAAGAAAAATACGTCTTCAAGGTAATCGTTATTACGGTTAATAAGAAGAACGCAAAAAGACTAATTTTCTTTTTTTGTGAACTCATGATTCTTTCCCCCGTTATTTAGATAATAAATCTTGCGAAAGTACTTGAATAAATTAGATATTAACATTATGTAGTTAATTAATAAGTGCGTTTAAAAGTTAACATTGTCATAATTATAGTAATTACTTTCAGATTCAAGTTTATAATTTTCATTATTTGTAGCTTTCAACTTTGATTTAACAAGTATTTTGGGCTACAACTCATATTTGCTTGTGTAAGTTTCTTTATTTAATATTATCATTCAATTAACAAATTTAAAATTTGTAATCAAATTGTAATAATAAGCATAGCTCAATTAATAAATATAGAGTAATTTTAGTCAAAATTCAAGTAAAAACACACTTCATCTTTTCATTTTACTGTGAAACGAATTAGAATATGATACATTTCGCAGATAAAACACAGTATTATTTCATTATACATTAGGAGGAAATTATTTGCATCGGACTCGAGTATGAGCTACGTACCAAATATTATTTCATCATTTCTAATTGCATTCTATATTCTATTCCATGGAATAATTGGTTTAACCAGTTACTATACTTAACAAGGTTCTTTTCAGCCGTTAAAATATCTATAAATTGAAATTTCAAACGTGATCCTTGCGGTTTTTGTGCTAATTTCGTTAAATGATAACTTGCGATTGTACCGATTTGCGGGTAGCTACCTAGCGTATAATGATCATTTAATAAGATAATAGGTGTGCCATCACGCTTAATTTGTATCGTTCCTTTTTTGACAGTCTGATACGGTGGCATATCTTCATAAAAGGCTTTGATTTTTTCACCTTCAAGCATCATCCCCATGCGATTTGCTTTGCTCGTTACTTTATAATCATGTTTCACAAATCTTTGAATGGCATCTTCTTTAAAATCTTCCGTACCTTTATTTTTAACGACATGAAATACATCAGACATATAATTAAATGACAAGGCGTATCCATCAATACCCCAATCTGTTTGTTTCGTGTGAGCAAGGTTTTCAAATAACTTATGATGACGAGCTGTATAATCTCTCTTAAGCTTTATTTCATCGCCATCTTGTAATGTTCTACCTTTAAAACCACCAATTTTTACATTAAAGTCGGTTGAGTTAGATCCTAACCATGCATCTAATTCAAATCCGCCTCCCACAGCTAAATACACTCGCGATGTATAACTTGTTTCTCTAAACTTTAAAACATCGCCTTTATCTAACAAATACAATTTATATGGAGATATAGTCATATGCTCAGTGTAAGCTTTGACATTACCCCCTGCTAATGCAATCAGCGTAGGTTCTGTAAAACGAATCGTTGCCATTTTATTAGTCATTTCCAAAGTTGCTTCATTCTTGTCATTTGCAACTAATCGATTAGCAATTTCATGTGCTAAAGTATCAAGTGCACCACATGGAATTACACCATCATGTTCATATCCCCTTCTGCCAAAGTCCTGAAAGCTACTGAATAAGCCACTTTTTTCAATTATGATTGACATCTTTAAACGCTCCTACTTCTAATTCATTTTCATTGATAGGTCTAAATTTAATATTATCGCCTAACTTTAAGCGTGCGAAATCTGATTCTTTCGGATTAAAAAGTGATAATGGTGTATAACCAATAACTAACCAATCATTAATTGTATCCGTAGTTACAATACCGCATTTTTTCCCTTCAAGTACTACAGAACCAGCTGGAATGAATTTTTTCTGTTTACTCGTGTGATTAATATACAATTTCTTATTTAATCCAGTTAAATAAGGAAACCCAGGTGAATATCCCATCATCGAAACAAAATATTGCGCCTTAGAATGTAATTCAATAAAAGTTTCTAGCTTGATTTTGTAATGTTTTAAAAGTGATTCTAAATCCGGACCATATTTCGAACCATACACAATTGGTATTTCAATCAAATCTTGCTGGTTAAAATCATGTTTTATGTTTAAATGAATCGATTCTATTAGTGCTTTCATGTATAAAAAAGGTGATTGTATATTATGGTGTTTAATCATATCCCTTGCGTCATAGACAATCATCATGTCTGATTCTGATGGCACAATTTCTATAATAAATGGATAATTTTGTTCAATTAAATATGAGCGAAGTGTTAATAAATCTTCGGTTAAACTTTTAGATACTTCTTTTTCAATTGCGACTACAATGGCTTGGTCACCTTGACTATATATTTTCATTTGTACACCTCTTCAATATTTGGTTACTTTACTTTCATTTTTAATTATAGAATCGATTGAATAGTTCATTTTACCTACTCACTAAATTTACTGGTGATACATTAAATCCATTGCCCGCACAACAAAAGGCATGAGTTCGTGAATTAATGCGTATACAAGGATAAAGCTTATAACAGTAGTAATTGTTGCTATCAAACGAACAACATATATTCTATTTTCAGATAGCAATCGATTCACTAATCGATAATTTACGTATACAAGAATTAACAACAGCACAATATAAACAATAATCATATTTGGCCCCATTTAATTTTTAAATTTGTTTTCACATCATTTTCTACATTATTATCATAATAATTTTAAAGGCAAAGGTGGACATCGGCAACCTCTCGTAAACTATTTATCAAAAATAAACGTATCTCATTGTTATGATATTTATAAATCAATTCGTTTTTATTAAAGTCTTTTTCAACAAGTTTGTCACTATCTATTAAATAATCACGCATGCATCCTTTTAAGAAATCATCTTTATAACTTGGTGTGTACCATTTTCCATCCTCTTCAATGACAATGTTGCCAATATCAAATTCAAGGACCTTGCCGTCCTCTGAAGTTAGCAATATTAAATCTGTTTCATGATTGTGAGCTAAATGCTTTCGTTCTGTCGTTTTATTATTTATAAAAGTTGGATTAACTACTTTGGGCAACACTTGAAATTTTGCTGTAAAACTACTTTTCTCAGGTAAAGGTGACACTATCGTTTCAAATTCGCTTTCAGCATTTAATACGATTTTAAGTCTATATTGGCCACTGTGATACTTTGTTGTTACATCGTTTAATTCATTTCGCCATGCATGTTCATCAAATTTAAAGTTTAATCGCTCAGAAGAACATTTTATGCGATTAGTATGATAAGTAAGTCTAGGGATATGTCCATTTTCAATTTTCATTGTTTCAAATAATTGCATTATAACATCTCCAAAATCTTGGTTTTTGCGTAAAATTCATTCACTTCATCTTTTGGCTTAGAATCAATTGTAATACCTGCTCCGACTCCATAAATCGCTTGTCCATATTTATACTCAATAGTACGAATCGGAATATTAAAAATCATTTTATCATCTTCAGTTGGAAGTAATAGTCCAATTGCTCCGCAGTATATACCACGAGGTGAACTTTCTAATTGTTTAATATATTTCATTGTATTCAGTTTCGGTGCACCTGTAATCGAACCACAAGGAAATAACGATGTTAAGATTTGAGTTAGGTCTGTATTAGTTTTTAAAGTACCACTTACCATCGAAGTCATTTGAAATACAGTTTTATATGCCTCAATAAAAAATAGTTTATACACCTTAATTGAGCCACTCTGTGATATTCTCCCTATATCGTTTCTTAGTAAATCAACAATCATGACATTTTCTGCACGATCTTTCGAAGAAGTTTGCAATGTTTTATAATACTGTTGATCTTCAGCTTCCGTTTTACCTCTAGGCATTGTCCCTTTCATCGGTTTGCTTATGATAACGTTATCGACATTGTTAAACTGTCCTTTTTGAAAAAATAATTCTGGTGAGATAGACGCTACTTGGATTTCATCTGTTTGTAATAACGCAGTATAATTACCATTACTAAATTGAGTTAATCGTTCATATAAAGTACTAATAGGATAATAAATGTTATCCGTTAAGCGCGCCGTATAGTTCACTTGATACGTTTCGCCTTCAACAATTGCTTGTTGGACACGTTTAATATTAGTCATCATAACCTCAGAAGATTCAACAAATGAAAAATGATGCTTTGATACATAAGAAGTTTGATGTTCATATGTTGAATTTATGCTTTCCGCTTTTTCAAAACTATAAGCTACTGCATAAATATCATCTTTAGCTAATGAATGTGTACACATAACATGATTAAAATACTTTGCCGCTTCGTAACTTAAATATAACGAGACATATCTACCTTGTCGTTGCTGCGCTTGTGCAAAGTGTATCACTTCTCCCACATCAGCCAACTTAGTAGCAACATACTTCTTTATAAATCCCTTTAATTGAATATGGTATTGCTTATATTCATTTTCAGTTAAATAGTAGCGATAATTATATTCTATTCTCACAGTAATCACCTACCTTCGATAAAAATAATTCAACTTGTCGATAACCGTATTCACTCAAAATAGATTCAGGATGATATTGCACACCAAAAACCGGAAATGTAATATGCTCAAATGCCATAATAATCGCTTCATCGTTTTTGGCTGTAATCTTTAAGCAATTTGGAAAAGTCGCTCCGTCAGCAATTAATGAATGATAACGCATTACATTGAAATTTTGAGGCAGTCCTTGAAAAATACCTTCATTGGTATGGCGTAACTGTGTAGTATGTCCGTGTACAGGATGATAGCCGTGAATGATATTTCCACCAAAATAAGACACGATACATTGAAATCCTAAGCATACACCTAGTATAGGTACACGCTGATAAAATTGTTCTAACACTTCATTCAATATAGGATAATCATCCGGATTACCCGGCCCAGGTGAAATAACAATTGCTTTTGGCTTCATATTAATGACGTCTTCTATCAGCAGATTATCAATACCAACAACTTGAACTGTTAGTTTCGTTTGAGTCTTAATATAGTCTATTAAATTATATGTAAATGAATCATTATTATCTATGACTAGAATCATTGTATACTCCGTTCTAAATGTGTTTTATTTTTATAATATGTATTGGATGTAGCTAAAACTTTAAAAGCATTGTCATTATCCTGACCTTGATTTTAACTAATATATAGTATATTCTATTCATCGTACATAAATGAATATCAGAGGTTCCTAGCTGAAACCCTCTATAAAAAACTAGACATTGAAATTTCAAACATTCGTTGGTAAACCTTTAATATATATTATAGGAGCAACCCATTTCTTTCGTCTATCTTTTATGGAGATAGGCTTTTTTTATTTTATAAATTAAAAACGGGCTTATCAATGCCATTAACCTCTTTATTAATATTATTAATGATAGGAGCAATTACAAAATGGAAAGTGTATTAAATAATGAAAAAGCCATCGTTGTCTTTAGTGGTGGTCAAGACAGTACAACATGTCTCTTTTATGCAAAAAAACATTTCAAAGAAGTTGAACTCGTAACGTTTAATTATGGCCAAAGACATGATACTGAAATTGAAGTCGCAAAACAAATTGCACAAGATCAAGGAATGAAACATCACGTTTTAGATATGTCATTATTATCACAACTTACTCCAAACGCATTAACACAACATGATATGGAAATTACTAATAATGAAGATGGTATACCTAATACATTTGTTCCAGCTAGAAATTTACTTTTCTTGTCGTTTGCAGGCGCTCTAGCTTATCAAATTGGGGCTAAGCATATTATTACAGGCGTATGTGAAACAGACTTTTCAGGCTACCCAGACTGTCGCGATAGTTTTATAAAATCAATGAACGTAACATTAAGCCTAGCTATGGACAAAGATTTTGTCATTCATACTCCTTTAATGTGGTTAAACAAAGCAGAAACGTGGAAATTAAGTGATGAACTCGAAGTTTTAGATTATATTCGTACAAAAACATTAACATGCTATAACGGTATCATTGGGGATGGCTGTGGTGAATGTCCAGCTTGTCATTTACGTCAACGTGGACTAAATCAATATCTTGAAAGTAAAGGAGCGCTTTAAAATGTTACAACAAATCTATCCTAGTACAACGCATCCATATCAATTCGAATTAAATAAAGACTTTAATTTTTCGGCTGCACATCACATTCCTTGTGAAGAAGCAGGTATTTGTCAAAATGTCCATGGTCATACTTACTTTGTTAATTTAACAATTGTCGGTGATAAACTAGATGACACTGGCTTCTTAGTGAACTTTAGCCATTTGAAAAAGATGATACACGGTAAATTTGACCATCAACTGTTAAATAACTTACCTGCTTTTAAAAACAAAATCCCTTCAACTGAAATCGTAGCGGAAACAATTTATCAAATTGTTAAAGAAAATTTGGCATCGCTCGAACACCAACCAAAATGTATTCAAGTATTTGTAAGAGAAACACCAACAAGTTATGTTGTATTTAGACCAAAGGAACAGGTGTAACTAATGGCTAAAATTCCTGTACTCGAAATATTCGGTCCAACCATTCAGGGTGAAGGTCGAGTAATCGGTAGAAAAACGATGTTTGTGAGAACAGCTGGATGTGATTATCGCTGTAGCTGGTGTGATTCTGCATTTACTTGGGATGGTAGTGCTAAAGGCGATATAAAACTCATGACCGCTGAAGAAATTTATGATGAATTAAAACGAATTGGTGGCGATTTATTTAATCACGTTACAATTTCTGGTGGTAACCCAGCATTAATTAAAGGTATCCAAGAGTTAGTTGACTTATTTCAAGATAAAGGTATTTTCAGCGCACTGGAGACACAAGGCAGTAAATTCCAACCTTGGATGACACAAATTGATGATTTAACGATTAGTCCAAAACCACCAAGTTCAACTATGACACCTGATTTAAAAAAGTTAGATGAAGTGATTACACAATGCGTACCTTCCTCATTAAACTTAAAAGTAGTTGTATTCGACGATAAAGATTATGATTTTGCCAAAATGATACACCACCGTTATCCAGATATTCCCTTCTATTTACAAGTTGGTAACCCATATTTATCAGACAGCGTAGATAATCATACCGAAAAGTTGTTAGAACGCTACGAGCAGTTGGTGGATTTAGTTATGCAAAGTAATGATATGAATCACGTTTATGTGTTACCACAACTTCATACATTACTTTGGAGTAATAAAAAAGGTGTATAAAGGATAACTTATTTTACTTTTTACAAGTCATATCTAATGAATAACAATATATTAATTGATATAATAGTTGATTGAAGTATAACGAACAGGAGTCCATCATGATTTTATATATATTAATTAATATTGCTATCGTCGTACTTATAACTGGATTCAATTTATATAGGCATCAAATGCAACATTTATCATTAAGTGCAATGTTGTTATCTATTACGATAAACGCCTTTATAAATACATTCATAATTGATAAATATAACTTTATTACTCTGTGTACTATAACGATGTTTATCATTTGGACGATACTACAGTTTTACATTGATAAAAAATTAAAACCTGTATACATTACAGACCAAAAATTTATTGCTATCATATTAACGATTGTTGTCAGTTTAACGCAACGTGTTACCGACTTTTCAAGTACACAATCAATATATATGTCTATTCCATTTTTAGCCCCTGCAATTTTCATCATTGGTGGTATTATGTTGTTTATTTCAACATTTAATAGCTTAGATGAAACTGCTGAAAATAATAACAAAATAAAGAAACTAATGATTAAAGGACTTATCATTATTAACATTTCATTTATCGTTATGATGGTTTTAACACCATATTGGTACTTGTATTTAATCGTCTATCTTATTTTCTTGTTGTTTTTATTGTGGCAAAAGGTTTATAAATTTTAATACCAAAACTATAAAACACTTCTGATATTCTTAGTTCAAAATATCAGAAGTGTTTTATAGTGTTATCTAGTTCAGATAAATATTTTCTCACCTAAAAAAATGCCCTCCTCTTATTTTGACTCCTATTTATTTAAATCAGACAATTATTTTCATTTTCAAATTATTCTTTCTTCAATATTAGTTAAGCGATATTTAAACGAAGTTAAGAATTAGTTAATGGCATATTATTTGCCTTCATTTTAAACTTAACTTATCAAATTGAAGAAATGAGGAGTTAGCATGAATACAAAATATTTTTTAGCAGTTGGTGCTGTTGCCTCTGTATTAACTTTAGGCGCTTGTGGTAATTCTAATTCACAAGATCAAGGTAACAAAACTGAACAAAAAACAAAGTCAGAAGATAGCAATGTTAAAACTGATAAAACAAAACACCTAACAGGTACATTCAGTTCTAAAAACGGTGAAACTGTTGAAGGTAAAGCTGAGATTAAAAATGGTAAATTAATGCTTACTAACTACAAATCATCAAAAGGTCCAGATTTATACGTCTACCTAACAAAAAATGGCGACATTAAAAACGGTAAAGAAATCGCAATGGTTGACTACGATAAAGAAAAACAAACATTTGATCTTAAAAATGTAGATTTAAGCAAATATGATGAAGTAACAATCTATTGTAAAAAAGCTCACGTCATCTTCGGCGGCGCTAAATTAAAATAATCAATTTCTGAGTTAAACTTTTATTTACAACATACTATTACTATACATTACAAATTTTAAAAATATACATTACACTCATTACTCAATGGAAAGCGTATGATTTCACAGCCCCCCTAGCTTGTAGAAATCATACTTTCCTTTTTTCAATATATATACAACTATTAAATCCCATAAGATTGTAGAGCACATAAGTAAAATTTTTTTAGAGCTTGAGGTTTGTTTAGCTTAAGCAACCCATGAGCTCAAACACTTCCTGTTCACATAACACTACAAATCGCATTATGTTGCTTAATCTTATGTTTATATAAATTACACACAATAAATAGAAAGAATGTGAACATCATGAATAAATTATTGCTACTCGTTACATTTATCATTCGTGTGGGTTCAGGTATTGTTATGTTAATGCAAGGCTACGAAAAATTAACGGGCGGATTTACGCTGAAAGGTTTAGTACCAGTCATCGCTAACAATACTGATTCACCAGAGTGGTATAAGTGGTTTTTCGCAAATATAGTTGCACATACGACGTCATTATTTGATATTGTTGTCCCACTCGGAGAGATTGCAATTGGATTAGGTTTAATTTTTGGAGTTTTTGCATATGCTGCTAGTTTCTTTGGAGCCTTTGTTATGATAAATTATATCTTAGCAGATATGATATTTACGTATCCTCTTCAATTAACTTTCTTTATCCTTTTACTAATGAGTCACTCATTGTTAAAACAGATTTCACTTAAAGAAATCATTAATTACTTTAGAGGTCGTAAGAACAGAGGTGAAAAAATAGATGACCCACTTACTGATCGTGGATGATGAACAAGACATTGTAGACATTTGTCAAACCTATTTTGAATATGAAGGTTACAAAGTAACAACGACAACTAGCGGTAAAGAAGCAATTTCTTTACTATCAAATGATATTGATATCATGGTACTTGATATCATGATGCCAGAAGTTAATGGTTACGACATTGTCAAAGAAATGAAAAGGCAAAAATTAGATATCCCCTTTATCTATTTAACTGCCAAAACACAAGAACATGATACCATTTACGCCTTAACTTTAGGTGCAGATGACTATGTCAAAAAACCATTTAGTCCAAGGGAACTCGTTTTACGTATTAATAATTTACTTACAAGAATGAAGAAATACCATCATCAACCAGTTGAACAACTGTCGTTTGATGAATTAACACTTATTAACTTAAGTAAAGTTGTGACTGTAAATGGTCACGAAGTCCCTATGCGTATTAAGGAATTTGAGTTATTGTGGTATTTAGCTTCTAGAGAAAATGAAGTTATTTCTAAATCAGAATTACTTGAAAAAGTTTGGGGATATGACTATTACGAAGATGCTAATACCGTGAATGTCCATATACACCGTATTAGAGAAAAATTAGAAAAAGAGAGCTTTACAACATATACCATCACAACTGTATGGGGATTAGGATATAAATTTGAAAGGAGCCGATAATGGTGTTATCAATTAGAAGTCAAATCATTATTGGCGTCGTATCGAGTATACTATTAACTTCAACTATTTTAGCAATTGCATATATTTTAATGTGGTTTAACGGCCATATGACACTAACTTTGACCTTAACGACAATAATTACAAGCTGTTTAACCTTATTAATATGTAGTATTTTTATTAATCCACTTATACAAAAAATTAAGCAGTTTAATATAAAAACTAAGCAATTTGCTAACGGAAATTACGCAAGCAATGATAAAACGTTTAATTCACCAAAAGAAATTTATGAATTAAATCAATCTTTTAATAAAATGGCTTCTGAAATTACGCAACAAATGAATCAAATTAAATCCGAACAACAAGAAAAAACAGAACTGATTCAAAACTTAGCCCATGATTTAAAAACACCTTTAGCAAGCATTATTTCATATTCTGAAGGACTACGTGATGGTATAATCACAAAGGATCATGAGATTAAAGAGTCATACGACATATTAATTAAACAAGCAAACAGATTATCAACATTATTTGATGATATGACTCATATTATCACTTTAAATACAGGTAAAACATATCCCCCAGAATTAATACAACTAGACCAATTACTTGTATCAATATTGCAACCATATGAGCAACGTATCAAACATGAAAACCGCACATTAGAAGTGAATTTCTGTAGCGAAATTGATGCATTTTATCAATATCGAACGCCACTTGAGCGTATTTTAACAAACTTACTTGATAATGCGCTAAAATTTTCAAATGTTGGTAGTCGCATTGATATTAATATTAGTGAAAACAAAGATCAAGATACTATCGACATTGCTATTAGCGATGAAGGTATTGGCATTATACCAGAACTACAAGAACGTATATTCGAACGTACATTCAGAGTAGAAAACTCTCGTAATACAAAAACGGGTGGTTCTGGATTAGGCTTATATATAGCTAATGAACTCGCGCAACAAAATAACGCAAAAATCAGTGTAAGCAGTGATATAGATGTAGGAACTACGATGACTGTAACATTACACAAATTAGACATTACGTCATAATCCGATTTATTTATAAAATAAAATGCAAAGACTAAAAAGAAGCTCCCATTAATGAGGGCTTCTTTTTTTGTTTATTTAGAATAAACTTTATGGGTATCCTTCTCATCATTTTCAATACTTGAAAGATTTGTAGCTTGAATAATATATTTAGGACGTGCCTTAACTTCATAATATATCCTGCCAATATATTCACCTACAACACCAATTGAAATTAACTGTATGCCGCCTAATAATAAAATAGCTGCAATCGTTGAAAAATATCCCGGAATATTAACACCAGATATCATAATATTGATGAATAAATAGATAATATATAGCACGCTTATTGAAAAGATAAACAAGCCAAGATAAATCATCATTCTCAAAGGTTTACTATTAAAGGAAATCAATCCATCAATACCATAATTAAATAACTTTTTAAAGGACCACTTAGATTCCCCTTTTTGTCTCTCAACATTTTGATACGTAAACACTTTAGTATTATAGCCTATCCATTCAAATAACCCTTTTGAAAATCGATTATATTCTTCAAGTGATGCAATGGATTTAACAGCTCTTTGGCTTAAAAGTCTAAAATCACCAACACCATCATCAAATTGTACTTCTTCTACAAAGCAATTAACTAACTTATAATACAAATGGCTTAATGTTTTGCGACTAAAATTTTCACCACTTCTATCACGCTTTGCAATCACTTGATCATAGCCTTCCATAAAACCTTCAACCATTTTCGGAATATATTCAGGTGGATGTTGCAAATCACAATCTATCATGATGACTGCATCAAATTCAGTACTATGCTGGTAACCTGCAATCATAGCTGCTTCTTTTCCAAAATTTCTACTAAAAGAAATAAAGCTGACATGCCTATCTATTGTGGCAAGATGTTGCATTTCATCTATAGTGGTATCCGTACTACCATCATCTATGAAAAGCATATTATAATCATAGCCTTTCACACTACTATCTTGTGAAAGTATTTCAGTTAATTGTTGATGTGTTTGTGTAATGACTTCCCCTTCATTAAAACAAGGAATGACGACTCTAATTTTCATCTATGTCCATCCTTTTTATTTAAAAGATTTTGAATGTACCTGAGTATTGTTTTATCAAATAGTAAAAACCAACTCATTTATTTTAATGTACACATTAAAAGGCATTCATAAACGTAAAATTTAACATCCAGTTATTTTAAATCCCCAATTTTCACATCATCTGGATTTTTACCTTGTCTTGCATTTCTATTTAAAGCATCAATTTCAGCTACTTCTGTTAATTCTAAATTAAAATCTAAAATATCTATATTTTCTTGAATGCGTTTAGGTGTCTGAGATTTTGGAATAATAATTCTATTGTGTGCTAAATGCCAACGTAATACAACTTGTGCTGGTGTTTTATGATATTTTTCAGCAATTTTAACAATGACAGGGTTGTCTAGTAGTCCTCTATTTCTCATCAAAGGCATCCATGCAGTCACTTTAATATCGTGACGATCACAAAATTCTTGTAATTCTTGTTGGTTAAAATATGGATGTACCTCAATTTGATTCACCATTGGTTTGATACTTGATTGAGCCATTAATTTTTCTAGATGATGAACATTAAAATTACATACACCTATTGCTTTTACCTTACCTTGCTCGTAAAGTTCTTCCATAGCTTTATATGTTTCTAAAAATAGACCATCTGCTTCACAAGGCCAATGTATTAGAAATAAATCAAGATAATCAGTTTGTAAATTTTCAATCGATTTGTTGAAATATTCGAATGTTTTCTCATAACCTTGATAGTCATTCCATAACTTCGTTGTTATAAACAAATCTTCTCTATCGACGCCATTATCCTTTAATGCTCGTCCTAGTGAA
This sequence comes from Staphylococcus sp. EG-SA-18, assembly GCF_017151825.1. NCBI lineage: Bacteria > Bacillati > Bacillota > Bacilli > Caryophanales > Staphylococcaceae > Staphylococcus > Staphylococcus sp. EG-SA-18. Next base: position 17,246 of record NZ_JACYVY010000001.1, on the reverse strand, counting down.
GCCTCATTATCATAAAAGTATGCTGTATCAAACGCTCTATAGCCTGCGTCAATTGCAGCATTTACAACTTTAGTCATATCTTCGTCAGAGATTTTATAAACACCTAATCCAACTGAAGGCATCGGGTATCCATTATTTAATATTTGTATCTCATTCAACATCTTTATATCTCTCCAATCTATGTATCTTTTATATCTTTACATTACCCTAAATTTTTCAATAAACTCAATTAATACGAATTATCGCTTTCAATAAAAAATATTCATTAAATCATTAAAGATATTGAGTTCCAATACTATTTTCACTTTTCATTAATTTTAGTCAAAAAAATAACCAACCAAAAATGAATTAAATCATTCTTAGTTGGTTTATATATTAATATCTATTCTGATTTTTCATCTTCATCAGACTGTCCGATAGTAGGTCTCGCTTCATTAAATTCATAGTTTAATATCACCCAAATAATTTGGTGGTTATCGATTTCTGAAACAACCCAGCGATCATAAGTTGTATCCACGTAATCATCTTTTTGTAAATTGGTATTACGAGATTGTAACCATCCACCTATCGTATCAATATCCTCAGAGTCATCAAATTCTATACCGAACTCTTCAGTTAAATCATCCAATAGTACTCTGCCATTTACTTGGAATGTCTTATTATCAATTTTAACGATATCATTCACTTCATCATCATCAAATTCATCACGAATTTCTCCAACGATTTCTTCTAAAATATCTTCCATCGTTAAAATACCTGCCGTTCCACCATATTCATCTATAATAAGACTCATATGTACATGTTCACGTTGCATTCTAATTAATGCATCACTGATACGTGTTGTCTCTGAAATCATTGGCAACTCATGTATATAGTTTGCTATTTTAATCGTTTTTCCAGAAGCGTATTCAGTTAAAAATTCTTTGACGTTAATAAATCCTTTAATGTGGTCTTTATCACCATCATCAGTAATTGGATAACGCGTAAATTGATGTTCTTTTATTGTTTCTAGTAATTCGTCTACATTAAAAGGTTCATTTAGTGTAATCATTTGAGTTCTAGGTACCATTATATCTTTTGCATGTCTTTCATCGAATGAAAAGATATTTTGCATATATGCCAATTCAGTTTGGTTGATTTCTCCACCATTATAACTATTGTTAATAATAATTTTGATTTCTTCTTCTGACATTGCATCAGTTTGGGCATCAGGATTTACACCAAACATTCTAATAATAACACGTGCAGAACCATTCATCAGCCAAATCAATGGTTTCATAATGTTACCGAAATAGAACAATGGTCTTGCATATACTAAAGCAAGCTTTTCAGTATGTTGAATCGCTATAGATTTAGGCGCTAATTCACCAAGTACTACATGCAAATACGTAACGATTATAAATGACACTGCAAACGAAATCGTCGTCGTTAATGCAGTTGGTAAATTGATTGCTTCAAATATTGGGTGTAATAGCTTTTCAAACGTTGGTTCACCAAGCCAACCTAACCCTAAAGATGTTACTGTTATACCTAACTGACAAGCAGAAAGATAATAATCTAGATTAGCAATCATCTTTTTTACTATTTTAGCAGGTTTATTTCCTTCATCTGCTAGCTGTTCAATTCTTGTTGCTCTAATTTTTACTAATGCAAATTCTGAACCAACAAATACAGTGGTTAATGCAATTAATAGAATAAATATAATCAAACTAATTATGGTCGAAGTTTCCAATTAATTCCCTATTTCTAGGGATTCACCTCCATGTTATATGTGTCACTCATGGGTAACACGCATTCAAATTTATCACTATGACTTAAATTACAACTACATGTTATCGCCTTCCCATTTAGACACCCCCAGAAAAAAATGTTATTGCTTCTATTTTATCATAATATAAAGTGCTTATGTTAACAGATTAAATCTATTGCATACATTTAATTATGATTATTTATTAGCTAAATGTGTGAACCTTACCTTGTTTTATTGTAGATTTTACATTCATATCATCATCTAGAATAACAAGATCTGCATCCTTATTTACTTTAATACTACCTTTTCTATCATCGATACCTAATGCAATGGCTTGATTTAAACTTGTTACTCGCCATAAATGATCTAATGTATCACCTGTAAATGATATTAAGTTACGTAACCCATGATTCATTTTTAAAATACTACCAGCAAGCGCACCATTTGCAAGACGTGCTTGTTGCGATTGAACAGTTACTTTTTGTCCACCCAAATCATATTCTCCTTCAGGCATACCTTTTGCACGCATTGCATCGGTAATTAAATAAAAACGTTCATTACCTTTCATACGGTAAGCAATAGCAACCGATGCCGGATGAGAATGTGTGCCATCAACAATCATTTCGGTATGTAGAGCATCATTCAACCATGCTGCTCCAAAAACACCTGGTTCTCTATGCTGGAATGGCGTCGCTGCATTATATAAATGCGTGACATGTTTAGCTCCTCGCTCAACAGCTTCGACTGCTTCTTCGTATGTTGCCACTGTATGACCAATTGAAAAAATAATGTCATCTTTATACGTTTCAAGCGCTTCTTTTGCACCTTCAACTTCAGGTGCAAACGTCATAATCTTTATTAATCTGTTAGCAGTCTCTTGAAAATGTTTAATTTTATCGATAAATGGGCGTACAACGTATTGCGGATGTTGAGCACCAACTTTATTTTCAGATATAAATGGTCCTTCTAAATGTATACCTACAATTTCCGCTGCATTGTGAACATCTTGCTCCGCTTCATATTTAGCAATATTTGTAAGTGCTTTATCTATTTTATCAGTAGATTGCGTCATTGTAGTGGCCAAGTATGATGTCGTCCCTTCAGATAACAAATTTTCGGATAGATATTTTAAGCCATCGTATGACCCATCCATTGCATCTTGACCATAACCACCATGAATATGTATATCAATAAAACCTGGTAATACATGATGACCTTTAGCATCAATCACTTGAGTTTTATTTGTCGTATCATTATCAATTGCTGCTTTATCATCCCCTTCTCCAATTGCAACAATCTGTCCATCTTTCACATGAATGTAACCATTATCGATTTTGCCATCTTCAGTATAAACTTTGCCGTTATATATAATTAATTCTGACACGTATAAACCCTTCTTTATTTATAAATTTTCACTTTAAGACACTCATATTTTACTATATCTGCTTCGTTTGGCATAACTTTTTGCAAAATATTAAAAAAGTCTATACATTTGTGGTGTCTATTTCTTCATTCATTTATCTAAAAATAAAAACACCTTCATATCAATTCATAAAAACTGAATTAATAGAAAGTGTTTTTACAGCTTTGTATAAGCTACCGTTAACACGATGTATAAAACTAACATATATTCATTGAACTTACAACTTAATATGAAGCTCTTTGCTAACAATCATTTTACATCATTAAAACTACTCGTCCATTGATTTTGAAGCTTCGATTTCTGTTTCAGTTAACTTGGGTTTGATTAAACCGTAAATTAATGCTGAAACTAATGTACCAACTAGAAGTGCAATAAGAGTTTGAAGTAAGTGTGCACCATCCGTACCAACAATTACAATAATACCACCATGTGGCGCAGTAATTCGTGAACCTAAGCCTAAAGCAATTGCGCCACCTATACCTGAACCAATCATCATTGAAGGAATAACACGTAATGGATCGGCAGCTGCAAATGGAATCGCACCTTCTGTAATAAAGGACATACCCATCACATAGTTAGGGATAATTGAACCACGTTGTTCTTTTGTAAATTTACGTCTGAAAATTAACATCGCTGTCGCAATTGCTAACGGTGGAATCATACCACCAATCATTGCAGCTGTAATTGGTGCTGCATTACCTTCAATCAACGCACCTGTTGCAAAAACATATGCCGCTTTGTTGAATGGACCGCCCATATCAATTGCCATCATAGCGCCAATAACTAAACCTAATAATACAATATTAGAACCTGATAAATTGTTTAATCCATCTAATAACAAATGATTTAACCAAGATGCTGGTGGATTAAAGACATAAATCATCAATAAGCCTGTAGCTGTCACTGTCAATAGTGGGTAAATTAATGTTGGTTTTAATCCCTCTAATGCTTGTGGTAACTTACGTGTCATCGCTTTAACACCTTGTGTTAAGTAACCTGCTAAGAAACCTGCAATAATACCACCAATAAATCCTGAACCACCTGAAATTGCTAACATACCACCTACAAGACCAGCTGCAAAACCAGGTTTATCCGCAATACTACGTGCAATGAATCCAGATAAAATTGGAATGATTAACGCGAATGCACTTTTACTACCAATGTTCCATAGCTGCTCTGCAAACGCATTGTACTCTGAGCTTTTTGGTTTAAATGAGTCTACTCCAAATAAAAATACGATTGCCATTAAAATACCACCAGATATTACAAGTGGCAACATGTTAGAAACACCGTTCATTAAGTGTTTATAGAATGCTTTACCTGGGCTTAATTTTTCTTGACTGTCATTTGAGTTACCTTTTCTTTGACCATCACGGGCAACAAAAGGTTTACGACTTGTATCTAATGCTTTATTAATTAATTCTTCTGGGCGTTTAATACCATCTGCTACTGGTACTTCTACGACATTTTTACCATCGAAGCGATCCGTCTCAACATGAACATCAGCAGCAACAATGATACCTGTTGCATTTTCAATATCTTGTTCAGTTAAATGGTTTTTAATGCCGCTTGAACCATTCGTTTCTACTTTAATTTTAATACCCATCTTATCCGCTTGTTTTTTCAATGCGTCACGTGCCATGTACGTATGTGCAATACCTGTTGGACAAGCAGTTACTGCTAACACATATGGCTCATTAGATTGTTTAGATGATTGTTCTGCAGTTGCAACTTGTTGTGCTTCAGCTTCTGCCTCTTCTTCTTTTGTCACTTCATCATCAGCCTCATCTATGATCGCTAGTACTTCTTCAGGTGATGAAGCATGTAATAATTTCTCACGTACATTTTCATCCATTAAAATACCAGACAACTTAGCTAAAGCATCTAGATGTGTTTGGGCGCCACCTTCTGGCGCTGCAATCATAAAGAATAAGTGTGCTGGTTGCATATCCAAACTTTGATAATCTACGCCTGCTTTAGATTTACCAAACGCAATAGCTGGTGACTTAACTGCGGCCACTTTGGCATGTGGAATGGCAATACCTTCGCCGATACCAGTTGTACTTTGTGATTCTCGATTGTGAATCGCTTCCTTAAATGACGCGACATCACTTAATTTACCTGCTTTGTCTAATTGATTTACTAACTCATCAATAACACCATTTTTGTCATTTGCCATTAAATCCATTGCTATTGTATCTTTTGTTAATAACTCTGTTACTCTCATTATTTTCACTCCCCATCAAGTACGCTAATCGTAACTTGTGATTTTATTTTTTCTATAGCGTCCCGTGTTGCTAAGTCCTCATCAAATGCCGTGGCAGTACCGCATGCGACTGCTTGTTGGAATGCTTTTTCAATCGTTAAACCTGAAGCAATTCCAGCCACCATGCCTGCAACTGTACTATCACCAGAGCCAACTGTATTAACCACTTTCCCTTGTGGATTAACTGCTTTAATACTGATTTCTTTATCAATATAAATAGCACCATCACCGCCAAGCGAGACAATAACAGATTGCGCACCTTTATCAACTAACAAACGACCATATTTAATAACATCTGTGTCTGAGTTCACTGTTGTATTAAACATCACTTCTAATTCATCTTTATTAGGTTTAATAAATAGTGGATGATATGGTAAAACGCTTTCAGCCAATTCTTTTTCAGCGTCGACTACTAATTTAGCACCTGTCTGTGCTGTAATTTGTGCAATTTGCGCATACGCATCGCTTGGAATACTACTTGGTACACTTCCAGCAACAATAACTATATCTTCGCTTGTTGTATTTTTAATTTGTTGTAACAGTTGTTCAAATTGTGTTGACGTTATATGAGGACCCGGTGCATTGATTTCTGTTTCTTGTCCTGTTTTTAATTTCACATTAATACGTGTATCTTCATCAACTTCAATAAAATTCGATTGAATTGCACTGTTATTTAATGTATCTATAATGAATTTCCCAGGAAATCCACCTGCAAATCCCAAGGCAGTTGACTCAACATCCAATGTCTTTAAGACGCGCGAGACATTAATACCTTTCCCCCCAGCGAATTTATATGTTGCTGTTGCTCTGTTCAAACCATCAATTTTAAAATCATTCGTAAAAATGACATAGTCAATTGAAGGATTGAAAGTCACTGTATAAATCATAAAGTCCCTCCTATAAAGTGATACTTTTGTTGGTATTCTTTTAACGATTCTTGATTTAATGCTTTTTCAGATGTGATGATTGTCGTACTTTCTAGCAAAGGTACACGAGCAAAATATACTTTATTAAACTTAGAATGATCTATAAGTACAAATGATTGATTGGCTAATGACATTGCTGTTTGTTTAACTAATGCCTCTTGCTCATCGGGAGTAGTTAATCCAAGTTCAATATCTAATCCATTCATCCCGATAAAAGCTTTATCGAAACAATATCGTCTTAATATCTCCATAGCACTAGAACCAATCGTAGCAAGTGTATTTTCTTTAACTTGACCACCTAGCATAATTGTTTTAATACCTTTTTTAAGTAAAGCTTCTACATGTGTTAAACCATTGGTTACCACAATGATATCTTTCGCTTGAATATATTTAATTAGCTCCAATGTAGATGAACCAGCATCGATAAATAAGCATTCATTATCGTTGATTTGATTAGCTGCTATTTTAGCAATCATTTTCTTTTCATCAAGATTCGTTGCTAATTTTTCAGTTAAATTCGCCTCAACCATACGATTTTCTTTTAACATTGCACCACCATGCACACGTTGCAATTTCCCTAATTGTTGTAGTTTAGATAAATCTCTTCGTATTGTTGAAGCACTGCATCCAGTTCGATCTATTAGTTCTTGTAAAGTCAAAAAATCTTTGTGCGAAAGTTCTTCTAATATTAACTCGTGTCTTTTTTCTGTAATTATCATCATCACCCCATCTCACTCTGTATTATAATGAGTACGCTTTCACTTTTCAATCATAAATTACCAAAAACAATCACAAACAATCAAATTGTGACGATAAAATTACATTTTTATGTTCAAATACTCATTTGTAATGACTGTTTATGATCGTAAAATGCTAATTCAATCAAAAAGGAGTGTGGCAGAAATGAATTTTATAAAAATTTCATCTCTGTCACACTCCGAATCTTGCCCCATACTTTTTGTTGTTATTAATCATTCATGGATAACTGCTCCAATTTTGCCTTTAGTTATTGTAATCAAATCCTCAACAGCTATTGTGATTTGCATTGTTCGAAGCCCACCACTCACACTGATATGACTATAATTTTCACACGATTTGTCAACGACTGTTGGAAACAATGTTTTCATACCAACAGGCGAACACCCACCACGAATGTATCCCGTTACATTTTTCAAATTATCTAAAGGCATAAGCTGCAATTTCTTCTCTCCAACCAAAGCAGCTGCCTTTTTCATATCTAAAGTTTCACTTACTGGGATAACAAATACAAAATGTTCATGTTTTGTATTTTCTAGAACAAGCGTTTTAAATACTGTTTTAACATTTGCTTGTATGAGTTCTGCGACTTCTTGACCAGATAAATGTTCTTCTGGTACCTCAAAGCTATGAACTTCGTATTTAATTTTTGCACGATCAAGCATACGCATCGCGTTCGTTTTCTTATTTTTAGCCATTTCAACACCTCATTTATACTTCTTCAGAACTATATTAACATTTTAAAATACATTACGGATTGGTTGATTTTGACATAACATTTACATCATTTTATAAGTTGATTTCACCTTTTTAAATTAAATTATTGCAAAATAAAAACAGTATATCCAATTAGAATACACTGTTCCATTATTATTTCGTTATTATGCCTTGATTTGAAATACTTACATGTTGCTTACTAGTTGAATTATCATTGGAATAAACATAATTATATCCATGATTTGTCTTAGAAATTCTTTCTAAACCATAATTATCATTGATATGCTTATCTGCATAACGATCAGCAATAACTTGGCACTCTTGTTCGTTAAAAGAATTTGATTTATTTGCATTCACACGATGTTTAAAATGATTTTGCTTTTTCATATTTTCATTCACTTCAGATGCTTTAGCAGTATGAATATTGAGAATATCCATTTTCTTTTTATAAGTATCTTCAGTTGATACATTTATCGCGTTAAGCGTATTAATTGTTTTATGTACCTTAGCAAGCGCATCTTCATTTGTTGCTAATATTAATAAACCAATTAAACAAACGGTTAATATTACAGCAACAAAGCCTAAAAATAAATTTTTTACTGTCATCCCCTTACCCACATTTCCTTACTCATTTTTTATCATCTTAACACATTAACGTTAATGAATTAGGTATGTGGATTGCAATTTAAAAAGAATGTAATATTTGTAACATGTTTATTACTCAAAATCATTTTTTGTTACATATAACATTTAAATATAAAGAGTAAAACATTTAGTCAATCGAATCTTTTTAAATGTAAAGCATCGAATTTTCTTAATAAAATTCATAAGAAAAACGATGCTAATCATTCATAATATTACGCTTTACTTTATATCAATATACACCAAAATACTTATGCTACATATTTTGTTCTTTCAATTTTGCTCTATGTTGCTTTTCAATTAAAACAATAACAACACCTGCTAATGAAACACCTATAGCCATATAAATTGGTGCTTCAATGTGTACATCAAATAACGCACCTGCGATTAAAGGACCTATGAAATTACCCATACTAGTGAATGTCGAGTTCAATCCGCCTGCAAAGCCTTGCCTTTCTCCAGCAATATTAGAAAAATAATTTGTAATGGCTGGTCGTATCATATCAAAACCTATGAAGACAACAAAACTGATTAACATTATTGACCAATAGCCATTAGCAAAAACTAATAATATTAAGACAACAACTGAATATAATAATGACCAAGCTATAAATGTTAACTCTGAGAAATACTTCATAAATTTATCGAAGAAATAGATTTGGAAAAGTGCCCCAAATATACCGCCACCCGTAATAGCAATCGAAATATCTTTAGGTGAATAATTTACCTTGTCAGCTGTGTATAGTGAATACAATGTTTCAAATGCAGATAAACCAAACGATAATACAAGTGTTAAAATAACTGGTGTAATAAACACTTTCCAGTTAATTTTCGTTAGCAATTGTGGCTCTAACTTTTGGAAACCACTTGTCGTAGACTTTTTCGGATCGTGAATCAATACAATTGACATTATAAATGCTAGAATACCTAATGCTCCTGCAAAGTAAAATGGCATACGATGTGAAACTTCTGCCATAAATCCACCAATCCCTGGTCCTAAAATGAATCCAGAATTGATAATCGCTGACATGTAGCCAAAGTTTTTTGCTTTTTGATGGCTTGGTGAAATGTCAGCTATTAAACCTGTCACACCAGGCATTACCATACCAGCACTCATACCACCAATCACTCTCGATAACATCAATACCGAAAAATTGTGGCCAACTGCAAACATAAATTCTGACACTGAAAACAAAATTAATCCTATACATATAATTAATTTCTTCCCTAATTTGTCAGCTAGCGTACCACCAAACGGCGATATAATCATTTGAGATAACGCAAAAGCAGCAACTAGTAATCCTAAATCACTACCAGTTAATCCCAAATCTTTTAAATAAACAGGCAAGACTGGTATTACTAAACCGATACCTAAAAAAATCAAGAAAATATTAAAATATAAGACAAAAATCTGTTTATTCATATGCTCACCTCTTTTTTCTCCATGTCATGCTTAAAGCTGTTATTCTTCTTTTCCACGACAGATTGCAATTCATGCTAAATATTCGTAAAAAGTTTCTATATTGTATTACAACATTGCTACATTTGACAATATTTTTTCTTTGTAATTATCACTATTTTCCATTTAATTGTATAATTAATGACATATTAAAATAAAGGGGATTGATCATATGAAATTGCAAAAAAGTAATCATACTATACTACTAGTGTTGGAAAAAGGAGAAGATATCGTTGAATGTATAACAACCTTTGCAGATGACCAAGACTTAACATTTACATCTGTCAGCGGCATTGGTGCATGTGATGACGTTGTATTAAAATTTTTCAATTTAACAACGAAACAATACGAAGAAAAACATATTACTGAGCCACTGGAATTGACGAGCTTATTAGGTAATATTTCTCGTCTAGACAATGGTCATTTTGCACATTTGCATGCTACTTTCGGTACTCAATCATATGAAACTTTTAGCGGACATCTCGCTAAAGCAATTGTTTCTGCAACTGCTGAAATCATTCTTACTGTAACTGATTTGGACATTCAACGTTCATTCAAAGATGCAGTCGGTTTAAATTTACTTGATCCTCAATAGCACTTTACTTTTTAGTTGAATCAAATTTTATTACAAGTTATCATAAGTGCTTAATCATAAATGCATTCTCGTTTATTAATATACTTCAACGAGTTAAATTAAATTTTTAATTAGGAATTGAATGCGTTTATAACTATCACATTTGAATGAATAACTTTTTCATTAGAAAGTAGTGTTTATTATTGATGCAATCTCGATACATCGCTAGAATTTACTTTTTAATTTTATTTATCGTCTCCCTTTTTGAGACTAAAATTTTTCAATTTATGACTTTAAATTTGTTTTTAGCATATATACCTTTTGAGCTTAGTCTATTATTACGATTATTCAAACCGAATAAAAAGTATGAATGGCCACTCTTTATCATATATAGTTTTATATTTGTGTTACTTTTACCAAATACATTTTATATGGTAACTGATTTAATCCATTTGAACCAATTTCAATTCAACTTTTACGCAGGACTAAATTTAAGTGAGTGGAAATACTTTACCTATTTACTGCTTGGTGTCTTCTTAGCGGTTTATGTGATGATTTTAATCTATTTTGAAATACTAACATTGACTTCTCACCGTTGGCTTAATAGATTAATTGTTGTCGTGCTAATGTTTTTAAATGGATTCGGAATTTATATTGGTCGTTTCTTACGCTTACATTCCGTTTATTTCTTTAATGAGCCCTTACATGTTCTAAATCACATTCTAGAAAGTCTAACGCTTAAAACTGCTATGTTTGTATGTTTTATGGTTGTCATGCAAGCAGCAATTCTATTATTTGGAAAAGGAGTGCGTTTGAACAAGTGACAATAAATATAATCGTTTTAATAGTATCTATCATTGTCTTTCAATTGATTATTGGACACATATGGCATGATATTGGTTTAAGTTATTTAAGAAGTATCTTACTCATGATGCTGCCATTTGGACTAGGTGTATTTATACAACAAGTGTCGTATTACGAACGACAATATCCTAAATGGCAAGTGCCTCAAAACATAAAAGTTAGATTGAAATATATTTATCTCGCTACGTTTTTAGAGTATGTCGTACTATACCTCACTTTATTTACGGACATACTAAGATAACATCAAATTAATAAGAAAACTAAATACAACTTATATATTTGAGGAAAGCCAATTTCTATCACATCAATAATAGAAATTGGCTTATTTATATTGCTTAAGAACTTTATATTCTGCTCCAGATTTTACTCATGCCAGATCTATCAATTGAGCCGAATTAGTCTAGCGCTTTAAATGTAGCTAAAACTTGTGTACGTTTTTCTTGATGATCTACCATTTGTCTTGGATAATGACTACCTAATTCAATCCCCTGTTCAAAAAGGTTGGACTCATTGCGTTGTGTATCATGCAAATATTTTGCATCAATTTGATTAAAAATCGGAAGATATGTTTTGATATACAAAGCTTTAGCATCAAAGCGTTCACTCTGTCTTATTGGATTAAACATTCTAAAATACGGCACTGCATCCGTACCTGTAGAAGCAGACCATTGCCATCCATGAATATTTGATGCTGCATCATAGTCAATAAGGTGCTTTCTAAAGAATTTTTCTCCCCATGTCCAATCTATAAATAAATCTTTGGTTAAAAATTGCGACACAACCATTCTCATTCGATTATGCATAAAACCAGTTTGTGTCAATTCCATTATTGCTGCATCAATGATTGGAAATCCTGTTTGCCCTTCGCACCATGCATTAAAATCCGCTTCATTTTGCGACCATTTTATCTGTCGATATTTAGGTTTGAAAGCTTGGTATGAGGTTTCAGGATACTGTGTCATTAACACATAATAAAATTCTCTAAAAATGAGTTCACGTATAAATGCTTCATAGTTTGCCTCATCTTCATCATAACGCGCCAATAAATCATTAAAAATTTCAATAATATCTAATAATCCATATGCTAAAGCAACACTTAGCTGACTTGTTAATACTTCAGGTAAATAGTCTCTTCCGCTTTCGTAATTCTGTATATCTTGATCTAAAAAATGTTGCCATTTATTCTGTTCAATTATTTGTGAGGATCCAAATGCTATGTCATCAAACACTAAATCATCAGGTGATGCAATGACAAAGTCTTCGAATGATTTTAAATCATAGTGATATACGTCTCTATGCCTCAAGTAAGGTCGCCATTTTTTATAGAAACTAGTAAAAACTTTGTATGGCTCCCCTTGTTGATTCATTGTTTTACTCGCTTTAAAGTAATGATTCCCACGTATCAAAGTAACGGCAATGCGTGCTTCATTGAATAAAGAACGTTGATGTAAAATATCATATTCTTCAAGATGATAACTCATAATATCACCCGCAGTCACTACTTCAGAGATATTGTTTTCTTTACAAAATGAAATGATATCGTCATAAGACATGACATAAGGTGTGAGCTTTTCTGCGTGCAACGATTGGTAAAAGCGCTGCAAAGTACCGCGATAAAACTGTGCTTTCAAATCAGAAGCTGAAGACATGTCCTCTTCCGGAATGATAAAATAACATGCATCAATGTCTTCTTTTTGTTGATAAATATATTCAAATAATGGATTGTGTTCCATTCGAAACATTCGATTTAATAACACAGCAATTGCCATAAACAAAACACCCTTCAATTATCTTTTTATTTTATTAAGCTTTTTGTCACTTTAAAATAACCTAGATTCTTATTTATATTTTTAATTAAAGCAAACCTAACCATTTCCAATAAGTCATGCTAAAAACTATCACTAGAATATACCCTACAATTGTCAATGGTATACCTGCCTTCAAGAAATCTTTAACCGTAAAAGTACCAGTGCCATAAGCCAACATATTTTGAGGTGCACTAACAGGTAATAAGAAACCAAAACTAATAACAAATTGTTGAATTAAAACAAATCCTATAGACTGGTCTCCTAAGTGTAACGTAGAGGTTAGCGAAATAAAAACAGGTATTAACGCTGATGATAAACTTGTTGCACTCGCAAAGCCCAAATGAATCAATATATTAAAAAGCGTGATAAGTGCAATTGTCGCGATAATAGGTAAATGTTTTAAACCTAAAACACCAAAAGTTTGATCACTTAACCATTGAGCTGCACCTGTTTTCAAAAGAACGTTCCCTAGTGAAATACCTACACCAAACACGATAATTGTTCCCCATGGTATTTTATTTTCAACATGTTTCCATGTCATGACACCAATTTTCGGCATTAACATAACACCTAAAGCAATAATAGTAATGGATGCAGAGTCAATCGGATGTAATACTTTTTCAGTTGACCAAAACAGTAATAATAACATCGATATAACAATTAAACGCCATTCACGTGGGCTAACGGGGCCAAGTTTATGCAATTCTTCTTTTATTAAATCTTTACCACCTTCTATTGTATTAATTTCTGGAGGCATCACTTTAATCATGATGAAATATAAAGCTACGGACATAACTATGGACCAAGGCGCTGCATATAAGAACCACTCGCCCCATGAAACATCAAATCCTAATTGATGGTTTATAAAATTAATCGCTACGATATTTTGTGCTGCCGCCGTTTTGATACCAATATTCCAAATTGACACAGCTTGTACTGAAGTAATTATTAATAAAGACGCTAACTTGCTATCTTTGGAAACTTTAAATGCCGCAATCATACCCAGCAAGATTGGTACAACTGCCCCTGCTCTAGCTGTTGCAGAAGGAACGAAAAATGCAAGTACAATTGAAACGATAATTGCTCCAATAACTATATTTCTAGTTTTATTACCAACAATTGATAACACTAAAAGAGCTAGTCTTTTATGCAAATTCGTTTCTTGCATAGCAGCAGCCAAAAATAATGCAGCTGCAACGAGAGCTACAGCTGAAGTTGCATATCCACTAAACGCTAATGATAATGCATGATTAGTTCCTAGAAGGTCACTTCCAGCTAAAATAGCACTGCCACTTTTCGGATTACCTAGCTTCTCCCCTAAATTTTGAACCGGGCTAAATCCTAAAAGTAATATCATTAAGCCAATAATTAAAGTTGCTGACACCGGATATGATACAGCTTCCGTTACCCACATAATAACTGCAAAAGCTAAAATAGCTAGTACTGCCTTAGCCATTATCGGCAGACTTGAAGGTGCCGGGAGTAATAGTACAACTATAAGTATTATAAAACTCATGACAATCCAAAATGGCTTGTATTGCTTTTTTGTCTTTTCTTTCTTTTGTTGTTCATGTTCCACTACATGTTTTTCTTCTGACATAACAGTCACCCCTTTGTTTAATCTTAATTTAATTATAACAATTTTTTAAAACATACATTTTTAATTTATGCAAAACACACAATTTTATCGAAATATTTTGTAAATAATATTGCTAGGTGATGAGTTATCTCGGTTAATTACAAAACGATATCTAAGTTTAAATATTAGATCATAAAAAAACTATCTACTGAATATCCTCATAGCATCATTTTTCTAAGCAAAAGTTAAACTTAGTTAGATAAAATGCAAATGAGATTATTGTAGATAGTCTCTTTTTAATATTTAAAAATGATTAATGCCATAAACATAAATAATTCCAAAGAATGCCGCGCCACTAAGCACTGTTAATATAAGACTTAGTAACAATGTGCGTTTATAATGTTTAATAAATGCTATGAACAAAATGACTACATTATACGCAAAGAAAAGTCCGAATAATGTCATTGTTATTTTCAAATCAGAATAGAAAATATTTAATAGTAATACAATGACTGCATAAATTAAATACGGAATAACTATAAATTTGCGTTCAAATCTTAATTGTTCGAAACGTTTATCTTCGTTTGTCATGATATGCTCCTTTATGATTTAAAAGTAAATAAGTTTACGGAATATCTTGTCCGATAATAGCGGTGTAAATGTCAAACCACGACTGATCATCTAAATTAAGTTGTAGCCCTTCGATTGCTTGATCAATACGCTTTAACTGACTTGTTCCAAGTATCGGCATGATACGATGCGGTATTTTTACTAACCATGCTATCATCACAGCTGTGTCACTCACACCATATTTGTCAGCTATTGATTGAACAACTTTCATAATACGTTGCGCTTTAATATCTTCCTTGTCGAAAATTTTACCGCCTGCAAAAGGACTCCAAGCCATAATTTGAACATGGTTTTGATACATTGAATCCATTGTTCCATCTTGTAAACTATCAACGTGATATGGCGATAATTCTAATTGATTGATGCTAATATGTAGTCTTTCTTTCATAATATATTGATTTAACAATTGGTATTGTGAATGATTAAAATTCGACACCCCGAATGACTTCAACTTACCTTGTTTAACAAGTTTAGTTAATGCATCAGCAACTTGTTCTGGATCCATCAATGGTGAAGAACGATGAATGAGTAGACTATCTAAATAATCTACATTCAAATTGATTAATGACTGTTCAACAGATTTCACGATGTGCTTACTACTCAAATCATAACGATGTCCATTTGTAAAATCAAATTGCTTAGAAGGCAAAATGATACCACATTTCGTAACAATTTGAATTTTATTTCTTAATTCGGGTGATAAATCCAAAGCATTACCAAACAGTGATTCACATTGATAATCCCCATAAATATCAGCATGATCCATCGTTGTAATTCCACGTTCAACTAATTCATTTATAAAATAATTTAACTCTTTCGCAGTCATCTTCCATTCATTTGCACGCCAAAAACCTTGTACAAGCCTAGAAAAATGAACATAGTGATTAATCATTATTTGTTCCATATCTCATCCACTCCATCCCTCAATGTCACAAAATATTCACAATAAAAGTATTAAGAAATTAATGTGCTATTTCCGTTAAATTGAAACAACACATTTTCTGATTTACGTAAATTGTAGCATATCCAATTGATTACGTATGTGATTTGTATCTAAAGTTTCACCAATAATAACAATCGTTAATGGTAATTGCATGCCAATTATTCCATAGTCTGGTAAACCATATGCATATTGAAATTCATAAATTGCATTTGGTTGATCTCTAAATGACACATAACCTTTCAAACGTAGAACAGATTCCGGTAATTTCATTATAAATTGATAAAACAATTGACGATCAATCGGACCTGTAAACGTGTAAGTCATACTTTTAATCCCATGATGATGGTGATGATGAGACGATATCTCTCTGTCTTTAACAGTTAAGTCCAATTCTTCCAACGAAACTTTTCCATAGGTTGTTTTATATGTTGGAATACTTGCACAAATCATACCTAATTGCTTATCAATTCTCTCAAGACGGTCATCAGTTATAAGATCAATTTTATTAATAATAATCATGTCACTTAGTTTCAACTGATCTTCCATCAGCGAAACTGTATTTTCGGTATATTGATGACGTTCTAAAAATCGAGTCGCATCTAATACACCATAAATAATCGGCTTTTCAAAGAAATTAACGATTTGCGGATCTTGACATGCAACTAGTAATTCCAAAGGATGCGCAATGCCTGTCGTTTCTATGATGACATGATTAACGTCCCCTTTTAAAGCAATGGCTTTTAGTTCATAGACAAGTTCTTGTTTAAGATCGCAACAAACACAACCATTAATCAATGAATGGACTTCAATTTCATTTGAAATACTATTGCTATCAATATCAAAAGTACCGAATTCATTCATGATGATTTTAATTTTCTCATCATTTTTTAATAATTCACTAATATAATG